>CAYFHQ010000025.1:0-38305 GCA_964342805.1 uncultured Peptostreptococcaceae bacterium
CTTTCCTTTTGGATATTGGGGAATGACAAGGTCCATAAGGACATGGGCCAGTTCATGGCCGAAAATGTGTAAGGCCCCTTGGTCTACTCGATCTTGGTCCAGGACCAGCTCCACATAGGCTTGGTCGGGGGCAAAGATAGGGCTTCTTTTAGCTTGCTCTACTTTACCCTTCGATACACGACCTTCACTTTGGTCCCAGTATAGGCCGGTCTTGGCAAAACCTCCATCTTGGTCACTGAGTAAGAGGACCAACCTCTTAGTCTGGTTACCCAGGAGGTGGAAGGCTGAGGCTGTGACAGCAATGAGCTGCCTGTGGTAGGGACTTGCAAGTTCCTTTTCAATGGCCAACCTCAGTGGGTCATTTTCTGCAAGCTCTTGGGCAAGAGGCCAGCCATCTTTGTAGCCGACACACCGGGCAAGGGTAAGAATTTGAGGGGCAGTAGGATTATTGGTCATGGCGCATCTCCTCCATGCTGGTATAACGTCCCCTTCGATTGAGGGCGGCCACCGTCAGGTAGGCATTGAGGCCAAATCGTGTTAGTTTATAGGATCGGTCGACTTGTTTGTCCACAAACCCCTTGGCCTTCAGGTCCCTCAGGTGGTGGTGCAAGTGGCCACCAGCCAAGTCCATACCCTGGCTCAGTTGGCCACTGCTAAGGGCCTTTTCTGACAAGAGGCGGAGGATGGCAATTCTTTGTGGAGAAGCCAAGACGGAGCACATGGCAACAATGTCCTGGTCGTTTTCTTCTTCCCGCAGGGTATGGAGGCTGGTGGTTTGTATGTCCATTTGACTGGTTTGCTGGTGGAGGATGGCCTGGACAACCACATGGTCATCTTCCCGATAATGAGCACGAATGCCTTTCATGGCGTTGGCCACCTGACCCATGGTGGTTTCAAGAGATGGTTCTGACTCAAGGTCTTGGGCTGATAGGTCTACACCTTGAGGCACTAAGGAGTCCTGCCTCCCCCCTGCAAACACTTCTTCCTCCAAGCGTTGTAGCCGTCGGAGTATGTCCTTTTCCTTATCCATTCGAGCCCCTTCCTTGATTGGTTCAAACTATATGTAATCGCAAATTATATTTGTATATAATTTTATAATTAATCTCAAACCCTTTCAAGCTGCTTTTTCACACCATCATGGTCGACTCATTTCTGACACACAAAAGCCGTACCTTGACATCCCCGGTACGGCCCTAAACTGCCACGATTTGCTCGTCTTCTTTTGTAATCATTTTATTCATCATGTTTTCCTTTACGTGATAACTGACATTGCCAATGGTAATGAGGGTGTCCATATAGATCACGTCAGCCTTGAGGCTTCCAGTGGATTCTCGTAATTGCTGCTGAGTGGCCAGGAGCTTAAGCTTGAGGCGGATGAGGTTGGCCTTGGTCTGCTTGTGGGTTTCCTTGGTTTGGTCCAAGTAGGTCGTAAACTTGGTATTGGTGGGGTCTTGGGCGATTTTGGCAGGAAGTAGAGCCAAAATGGTAGCCAACTTGTCCAGGTTGAGGGTCATGGCTTCCACTTCTTCAGTCAACTTTCGGTAGGCAATAAACTTGTCCATGCTCGCTCCCAAGTGGAGGATGGTTACCACGCCCATGGGGGACCCGATGGTCTTGGCTTCAATATGGACAGCAGAGACTTCCCCGCCCATGATTTGGGCTTTCTTTCCCTTGAGGGTTATCTGGCCCCCACAAAAAAGGGTGGTGTTGAGCAGTTCCCCACACTCCAGATTGTCCTCTACCGAAACATACTCCCCATTGTCAATATACGGAGTCACCAGGGTGCCACCACATTCTATCCGAGCGCTACCATGGCCCTGGACGCCCTTGGTTATGACCATGTTCCCCTGGGAAACCACTGTTGCCGCTTCCACCAGACCGTTGATGATCAAGTCGTCTCCACAGTCAACACGGTAGCCACTGAGCACATTGCCGAATATGGCAATTTTGCCATGAAAGCTCACATTCCCCGTCTCCACACCTACATCCCCATGGATTTCCAAGTATTCCGATACGGTGATCCGGTCATTTTCAATCTTAACGATCCCATTACAGGTTGCCGTCAATTGGTTGCCATCCTCGGAAAGAATGCAATTGTCACCTGCTTTGATGTCCAGGTCTTTGCCTTCTGTACCTGGGGTGACCTGGCCTGTCACGGTCATCCCTTGGTCTCCTCTTGTGGCCGGAGTCCTGGTAACAAGGACTTGGCCCCTGGCAACCTCATGGACGTAACCCATGTTCTTAAAGTCCACCGCCCCATTCTTTAGTTTCTTGGGTGTGGCTTTGAGGGCTTCTCCGAAGTGTTGGGTCAAGTAAGCGTCTTGACCTAGGCCATGGGGGACGCCTGAGGCAATTAAGACCTGGTTTGCCAGCTTGGGATTGGCACACACCTCTTGAATGGCTTGGTCATGAATACCAAAGACAATACCCGCTTGGTGAAGGGCTTCTTGAACTTGTTCAGGTGCAAGTGGTTCGACTGTGTCCTCATTGGAATCTGGGGCTGACTCAATGGTCAGTCTAGCCTCATAGCCGTCATTGGAAAGTTGAATATCAATGTCAATGTTCGGATTTCCACTTGTCATTGTTCTCCCTCCCTCCTGTTGGTTTGAATAGATGAGAGAATATTCTGATAATTTGATCCATCAAAACCTAGTTCTATATGCTTATAATACCACATAATAAGATAGGTCTCAAGCCCTATTTGTCCTTTTCTTCACATAAGACACAAAAAGAGTGGTGCGAATAGATTGCTCCATTTCACACCACTCCGTATTCCTCATACTACGAACTTACTCGTCAACTTTAAAGGTTGAAACCATGTCACAGAGTTCCTCTGACATCCGGGCTAAGTCCATGGCCCTGTGGGAAATTTCCTCCGCCATGGCGCTTTGCTCTTCAGCTGAAGCACTCACCTCTTGGGTGAAGTTTGAGGTGTTGGCAATAATGCTCGTCACCTCGTCTACTTGAAGAAGGACGTCCTTGCTGACCTTGGTTGCATTGTACATAGACTGGTCTGCAGACGCTACCAAGGCAGCCACACCTTGAATGTCAGCTTCAATCTGGTTGAACACGTCACCTGAGGCCAAGATCACTTCTCTGCCAGATTCAACTTCCTCAATGGACTTCTTTGTGGAAGCAATGGTTTGTTGAATACCTTCCTGAATCCGCTTGGTTAGCTGGGAAATTTCTTGTGCTGACTCCTCAGAACTAGAGGCCAGTTTTCGAACTTCCTCTGCTACCACTGCAAAGCCTTTTCCATGCTCTCCTGCTCTGGCTGACTCAATGGCTGCATTTAAGGCCAAGAGATTGGTTTGTTCAGAAATGGCTGTGATCACTGCAGAGATCTCACCAATTTGCTCAGAGTTTTCCTGAAGCTTCACAATGGTTGCCTCCGTGTCACGGGCAGCTTCCTGAATGTGGTCAATCTGCTTCATAGCCTTGTCAATGGTTACAGCTCCGTCTTTAGCTAGGCTTGAAACCGCTGTTGCAGCACTGTTGACCGACCGAACTTCTTCATTTGAACTTTCCACGTCACCAATAAAGGTGTTTACAAAAGCGTCTACCTCCTGCATATGACTTGACTGGATGGACGCAGACTCCGATAGGTTTTCAATGGAACTTGCCGTCTCTTCGGCTGCTGCCCCAGTCTCCTCAGAGGAGCTAGAGAGTTCCTCAGAAGTCGTTGAGACTTGTGATGCCATGGATTGTACGTTAAGGATCAAATCTTTAAGGTTGTCTTGCATGGTTTTGAAGGATTGGGTCAGTTGGCCGATTTCGTCCGTAGACTTTGCCTCAATTTCACCTGTTAGGTCTCCCAAGGCGATGGTTTCAGCCGCAGCTACTAACCTTGAAACCGGACGTGATATGGCTATGGATATGGCAATCGCAATCAAAATAGATAGGATCACAGCTCCGATCACCAAGTTGGTCACCAGCTTGTAGGCTTCTTCAACCTCTTGGTCAATCATGTCTCCAATTTCCTTGGCTTGCTGGGCAATAATAGGCTCCATGTCATGGATCGCATTACGATACTCACCAATCAGACCTTCTGACTCGCTAAGTCCAATTTCCATGTCCAGAAGGACAACTGCTTCGAAGCTCTTTGCATATGTATTACTCAAGGCTATACAGGTTGCTTTTTCTGTCTCGGACACGTCCATGGTGGACACATGGGTATTGATCTGCTTCACTATACCTTCTAGGCGCGTGGCATACTTGGTGTCCTTCCGTAGAAGGTAGTCCTTTTCTGCTCGACGGGCCTGGAGGATCAGGTTGGTTAATTCCAGGTCGTTCAAGGCGTTACTATGGTCTTCCAGCTCCTGAACAGCCTCTCTTAGTTCACCAATCTTTCCATAGGTCAGATAGCCAATTTCATGCTTTTTTTCTACAACTTTGGCAAAGCGGACCATGTACTCATCGAGTAGGTGGTCGATTTGATCCAATTCTTCTGTGAAGGTTCCGTTGCCTACAACGTCATTGTGGGTCCGGATCATTTCGATAATTGCCTCCAAAGCCCGGTAGGCTTTTTCCGCTTTTTCCAGGGAAGAACTGGTCCCTGTTTCGAAGAAAGCTGGATCTGTTAGGTCCCTCAAGAAAAAGTCTTTTTCATGTTTTCTTAACTCCAGGACGTGTTGCTCCAGTAGTTGGCTTTCTTTCATCAACAATGTCTTTGATGTGGACAAATCGTCGATTGTGTTTAGAGAATATCCTCCTAGGATCATCATGGCAACAACAACCACGAGGAAGCCACTGAGGATCTTCGTTCGTATTTTCCAGTTTTTCATTGAATCACTCCTATTTCTAGCCCTTTTGTACACTCCCACAATCCCCAAATTATAGAAAGTGCTCTTTTTATGTATTTTCTCTCAATTACCATGTGCAGTATAATCCTTTACTTATTGGTATTCAACACTTTTAAGGATTCTTTAACTTAAGCTTAAGATTTAAACATGTATTTACTTTCGTTGAAAAAATAGCAAAAATGGGCTGTGTCCATTCCCAGTTGGGAACAGGCACAGCCCTGTTTTGTACGTTCAATTTTACTTACATTAGTGGTGCAAAAAGACGCAATACCAATTGGACTAGCTTTCTAATAAATGGTTGTTGTTCCATTTCCCCATTGGTAATTTCTATACATCGTTCTAGGGTATCAAGGTGGTCATTTCGAACGTCAATGACCGAGGAAGTATTATACATCCATAAGCCACACTCAAAGTGCAAGTACAAGGACCGATAGTCCATATTAATAGTCCCTACCACTGCATACTCGTCGTCAACCACGAAGGTCTTGCCATGGATAAATCCTGGTTCATACTCAAAAATCCGAACGCCATTGCGTATGAGTTCCTGATAGTACGACCTTGTCACCTCATGGACATACCACTTGTCCGCTCGGTGGGGGGTCATAATCCGTACATCCACACCGCTTTTGGCAGCGATGGACAGGGCGGTTTCCATTTCCGAATCAATAATTAAATAGGGCGACGTGATATAGACATAGTCCTTGGCCTTATTAATCAAATTTAAGTAAATATTCTCCCCCACTGCCTCATTGTCCAGGGGATTGTCCGCGAAGGGCTGGACAAAACCCGTGGCCTTCAGACTGTAGCCTGATTCTGGCTCATAAGCATAGGCCTGGTAGTCGGACTCCGTCCGGTTGACATAGTCCCAAAGGGTAAGAAACATAACAGTAAAACTCCAAACCGCTTGTCCCTTCACAAGAATGCCCATGTCCTTCCAGTGGCCATGCTTCTTAATGGCATTAATGTATTCGTCGGCCAGGTTTATACCACCTGTAAAGGCTGTGTGGCCGTCAATAACCGTGATTTTCCGGTGGTCTCTAGTGTTGTACTTGGCAGACATAATGGGGATTAGGGGGTTAAAGACCACAGCCTTGATCCCTAGTGTATTCAGGTACTGGTCATAGCGAAATGGCAGGGTTAGCATACAACCCATGTCGTCATAAATGACCCGGACGTCAACACCTTGAGCAGCTTTTTCCTTGAGGATCTCCAAGATTTCACTCCACATCTGCCCTTCTTCAATAATAAAGTATTCCATGAAAATGAACTTTTTTGCCTTACGCAGTTCACGCTTAAAGGCCTCAAACTTGTCCTCACCTATGGGATAGTATTCCGTTTCCGAGTCATCATAGGCTGGACCATAGGCAAAATTTTGAATGTAGCCCGCTTGGTTGGCCGCCATTTTGCTGGACTTAGCCATTCGGGTCAAGACCTCTTCCCGGCTGCCTACCAGTTCAAAGGTCTTATCTTCAACCCACTGGAGCTTTTCTCTTTCTTTTTTGGTTAACTGATTTCCCCCAAAGACCAGGTAGAAGATCCCCCCAAAGATCGGCATTAGACATATAGGGATCACCCAGGCAATTTTATAGGCCGGATTGCTATTGTCATAGACAATCCATAAGACTACAACAATACTTATAAAAACACTAAACCCATAAAAGGCTGGTGAATACTCCTTAAAGACCCAGATCAAGCCAACAAAGAACAAGATTTGAAACAGAAGGGCAACACCAATGATCAAGACCCGGTTAAATAATATTTTGCTATATGCTTTCATACATCCTCACAGTGGTCATAAAAAACTTCCCCATGGCCAAGCCATTGAGGAAGCTTTGTTTTATCCTTATCATTCATCATATCACCAGTTCTATGGCAACTTCAATATGATTCTACTCATTATTCCTAAACTAGATTAATGATCATGAGTTTTTAGCATGTCGCTAATCCGCTGGTTGATGAACTTGTCAACGATCATTTCGTCCAGCTCACTGACTTGCTTTATGTCCTCTAAGAAAACATACATGATAACCCCCTTAATGTTCAGACGGTAAAGGGTCTTCGTGTTCTGCTCAGTTTTTTTCCGAACAGACGCATGTTGCATTTTTTCTTTAAAGGAATAGAAATTATGGGTCTTAATTTCGCTGTCATCCAGGGGTTCAGGCTCTGGAGCCTGACAGTAGTATTCTTCAATCACCAGGGACATGTACTGCTGCATATAGGACATGTCAATGTACTTTTCCTCGGGTGCATTGAGTGGATCAGAGACCAACAGCTTGCCGTTTTCCTGCTTGAGGTAGTAGTCTGTGACCACCTTGCCAAAACGGTTTAAGAGTTTTTTGACACTGAGTTTGGCCAGGTCTGGATTTAGGAGAATAGAGATATAGGCCAATTCCACGTCTTTGGTGGAAGCAAACTGCTTGATATACTCATTGTCCTCCACATACTTGTCCACCTGCTGGTTGTTAAAGGCAATGAGGGCCTTGGTGCCTTTTTCAAATCCTTCTTCAATCTCAAAGAGGCCTGCATAGTCATGGAGGATTTTCATGTACTTGTTATACAGGATGATGTCCTGGTTGTTTTCTTTCCGTAGGTAGAGCTTTTTGGGTGAATGGATACCCGAATAGAAAAAGGTTTCAGCAAACTTGATCTGTCTGTAGTCAGGCTTTCGTACAGCGCTCCCTTTTAACTTTGTCCCAGGAGGAAGCTGGTCAAACATGTCCTCTACGGCAAAGGACTCCAAGGTTTCGCTGGCAATAAACTGGTTTTTGTCGTTGAACATGCTAATGCCCACATTAATCTTTGGAGACACCGTCTTCACAGTGGGTGTCCGGTGGTAGTCAAAAACCCAGTTGGCCTTTTTCAACTGGCTGTACCGCATGTTTACACTAAAGTCATGCCAAGCCAGGGCGCCAATAAAAACAAAGACACTCACTGGTCCTGTAAACATAAAATATGAGGCCACTAGGGGGCTGGCGAAGTATAAGATAAGGAGCAGGGCAAAGCTAATACCGTAGGTAATGGCAAGGACCCTACGGGATAGGCGGATTTTGTCATCAATATTTCTAATATAACGGGTTGTCCCGTCAACCGTTGCTGTTTCGCCATTGTAGTACTGGACCACCAGTATACCTACAATCGAAACGATAAAGGCCAAAATAAGGGCAATCCAAATGCCCCGCATTGGGTTGTCCATGCTTATGGTCAATAGAAATAGAGACAGTTGAACTGCCATGATCGCAATATATGTGCGTATATTCCCCACGCCTAGTGTATATAATAGCTCTGTATTCAAAGCACCCTCCTATGTCACCCACCCATGCCAATGCTGATAAATGCTTATTAATGGTCTATACCCAAGAAATCTGCCGCATCGCTACCCATCCCCGTTTTTTCAGTAAAAATGCCCATTTTTCACTGGGAAGACCCCATTAGTTTGTCCAATAGGTTTTCCAGGGCAACCAAGTCCCCATGGCTCACATTTGCATAAGTTGGATCATGGGTCCGCTCAACAGCCTCATCCAGGGTTTCAAGCAACGTTTTTCCTCTCTCGGTTAACAAAATAGCAACCTTTCTTCTATTATCGGCATCTTGTTCACGATTGACCAAGTCTTTTTCCAGAAGTTTGTCAATGATCCGTGTTACATTACTGGACCGCTTCACCATTTGACCCTGAATGTGCTGGACCGTGGCCGGTTGGCCTTCCAGTTCGTCCAGTATGCGAAGCACATTGTACTGGGGCTCCGTAATCCCAAAAGGTTTCAGGGCCTGAGTAGCCTGGTCTACAAAGTGGCTTCCCGCTTTCATAATACGAGATATTGCCCGATAATACTGTTGTCTTTCCATAAGCTCCACCTTACTGTCTCTACAACTATTGTATATACATATACTGACATGGAATGGTCCGCTTGACAAGTGGACAAAATCGGTATATTATTTGTATATACTATAGTTGTACATACAAATGTTGTTTATACATTTTAAAGTCGGTTTGTGAGGTGTATGATGGGTTCTGTTCAATCTCAAGTCTTGTCCACTCTAAAAAAAATGGTCCTGCCCACCATGTCGGGCATGGTGGTGACCTTTCTATTTCAATTGGTTGACACCTTTTTCATAGGTCAACTGGGCATGGAACAATTGGCTGCAGTGGGGTTTACCTACCCCCTCTACTTTGGTGTCGTCAGCCTCTTCATGGGACTGACAACAGGCGTTGGTGCGGCTGTGGGTCAGACCTTTGGTAAAAAGGACGAGCAGGGGGTCAAGGAAAGTACCAGTCTTTCTATTCTCCTTACGGTTGTCTTGTCCCTAGGTATGTCCTGGTTGCTCCTCCAGGTCCGTCACCCCCTCTATGGATTATTGGGGGCCTCGACCAACTTAGTTCCCTATATTGATGAGTACATGGTCATTATACTTACGGGTATGCCCCTCCTGCTTATTACCCTGACCAGTATTGCTGGCCTTCGGGCAACGGGAAACGCCTTGGTCCCTGAGCTAATGATGGCCTTTGGAGGTCTTGTTAACTTGGTTCTCGACTATGTCCTAATCTTTGGTGTCGGTCCCTTCCCAGCCATGGGGATTGCAGGCGCAGCCCTGGCCACGGCCATTTCCTGGGGTGTGGTTTTGGTCTCTGTTGGCCTCCTTATGGTCTACAAGAAGCAGTGGACCCTTCGTATTCCCCTGAACCACCTGTTACGGTGGTCCAAACTGATCTTCCAAGTGGCCCTACCGGCCATGGGAGTCCAGGTAATCCTCCCCCTGGCAACGGCTTTTATCACCCGCTACGTGTCCATGTCAGGACCTGAGGCCGTGGCTGCCTTTGGTATTGCTACCAAAATTGAAACCCTCGGTTCAACCTTGATCCTTGCCATGGGTGTGGTACTAGTTCCTGTTGCTGCAACCCATTATGGGGCCAAGGAACAGGCCCACTTGGAAGCAGTCGTTGCCCAGTCCGGTAAGATTTCCACCTACTGGTCCTTGGTTCTATACGGTCTACTCCTGGTCTTTGCCAACCCCATTGCCCGGATTTTCACCCAGGCCCCTCAGGTTGTGGCCCACACAGCCCTCTATCTACGAATTGTTGGTGCGTCATACCCCCTAATGGGGATCGCCCTGATTACCAATGCCCTCTTCAACGGTGTTGACCAGCCTTTGTCCGCTTTGAAAATCACCTTGGTCAAGTATGTAGCCATTTTGATCCCCGCCTTGCTTATAGGCGCTCGGGCAGGAACTCCTGGTATTTGGATTGCCCTGGCCATTACCCATGTCCTGGGTGGCCTGGTAGCTGCCCGGTCCTTCACCCGGTGGTTATGGTCACAAAAATCAGCTATTGCTGACGTGAGCTTACTCGAGGAGTATGGGAATGACCTCAAGCGGTTTGTTGGTAAGCTGAGACGATAGTACATTTATTCCACTAAAAAACCCCCAACCATTTGGTTGGGGGTTTAATTACATACATTCCTATTTAATTAAACAGAAGTGATGTTTTCAGCTTGAGGACCCTTTGGACCTTCAGCTACAGTGAAAGTTACCTTTTCGCCTTCTTCAAGCGTTCTGTAACCTTCCTTGTTGATTTGTGTGAAGTGAGCGAAAACATCGTTTCCGTCTTCACCAGTAATGAATCCGTAACCCTTTTCAGCGTTGAACCATTTAACTGTACCATTCATCATAATGAATACCTCCTAATTTTATTTCCTTAACTACAAGGTAAAGCTTCAATAAAATTTCATCGAGGCAGGTACATGTTGACACACACACCAGAAACATCGGAAATACTTTATTTGAACGATTTACATTTCATTAAGGTTCTCCAGTATTGTAACATGGGCTTTTGAAAAATGCAAACCCCATGTTATTTATATTACAAATTTGGGAAAAAGCTTTCCACGTAGACGTAGCCTGCCCTCTGAGGGGGGTCTATGGTCTTCCATACCCCCTTTAATCCCATTTCTTTGCATGTCTCCTTGAAATGACAGCGACCAATGCCCATGTCATTGTAACCCAGGTATATCCGCTGGCCCTTCTTTATGGCGGCGTATTTTTCTACAATATAAAAGTCAAATCGCTCGCCAACTTTGACAACCCGCCAGGGTTGCATGTTGACTGCCGAAGGGGCAAGCCTGAGCATTTCCAAGGCCTGGGCGTAGTCTCCAGCCTGGTCATGGGTTAGCGGCCTTTCAAAAGACTCAAAATAGAACAGTTCCTCCCAGGTTTTCCGTTGGTCCGACCGGGCAAAAGAGGAGGACATCCGCTCCAGAAGGCGCTTTTTGGGTGCCCCATGGCCAATAGGTGAGATAATGGCAACGGTTTCGTCTGCTCCTAAGTCCACAGCCTTTTCCACGTCAGCAAGACTGTAGGTCCCTGCCATCCAGCAAGTGCCCAAGCCCATGGACGTGGCTGTGAGAATAATCCGTTCAAAGGCCTCTGCAAAGTCCATGGCCACCCTTTTGTTGGCATGGTCTTCTTTGTGGACAATCCCCACCAAATACTGATTGGCCCCCTTGATCATTCCATAGGTCCCTAGCTTGACCCCTTGTCCGAATGACTTGTCCAAGTAGGCAAAGCGAAAGGCCGTGGTGGAAGATTGGGTCAGTAGGTCCTGAAGCGCATCTTTCACTGGGGCTTCTAAGGCCTTGGGTAAAAAGGTACGAACAGAATGTCTCTTTTGAATGGCTTCTATCATGGAATAGGTCATGGGGAGTCTCCTTAAGGTATTTTCTCTATTTTACCATGGTTGGTCTCAGTCTGCTGGACTCTCCTTGAATGTCTGATATAATAGGACGTTAGCACAAGAGATTGAGAGGACAAGATATGTCATTTTATAAATTAGGAATTAAAAGCGACTTGGTTTACGCCTTGGAAACCCTAGGGATCGAGTCTCCAACGCCCATCCAAAGTTTGGCCATCCCTCCGATTTTAAAAGGGAATGACCTTTTGGCAGAGGCCCAAACCGGTACAGGGAAAACCCTGGCCTTTTTACTCCCCCTCTTCCAGGCCATTGACCCTGACAAGAAGGCTATTCAGGCCTTAATCGTGACCCCAACGCGGGAGCTGGCCATCCAGATCACTGACATCGCCCGTCAGCTGGCTCAATTCAAGCCCCTAGGCATATTGGCTGCCTATGGCGGCCAGGATATCAAGGCCCAGCTTAAAACCCTACAAGACGACGTCCACCTGATCATAGGAACACCAGGACGTTTACTGGACCATATGGACCGTCAGACGACCTCCTACGACCACTTAAAGGTTTTGGTGGTCGACGAAGCCGACCAAATCTTCAACATCGGTTTCCAGCGGGAAATGGGCTTGATCGTCAAGGGCCTCCCCCGTAAAAAGCAAACCCTTTGCTTCTCAGCGACCCTGAGCCATAAGGTGGACGAGTTTTCAACCACCTTCTTGAAAAATCCAGTAGAAGTAAAAGCCCCAAGGGAACGGTTAACTTTGGACAATATCGAGCAGAAAGTGGTCATGACCACCAGCAAGTGGAAGTTTGAAGTTTTGACTGATTTCATCCGTGAGGAGCACCCCCGAAAGGCCATAGTCTTTTGCAGGACACGTAAGGGGTCCATGTCCTTGTACGAGGAAATGAAGGCTGCTGGCTACCGGGTAGACGTCCTCCACGGGGCCCTGACCCAAGGAAAACGAGAACGGGTTATGAAGGCTTACAAGGCAGGAAAATTGGAGCTTCTTGTGGCTACTGATGTGGCTGCTCGGGGGCTAGACATTCCATACGTGACCCATGTCTTCAATTACAACTTGCCTGACGAACCAGAAAGTTATGTCCACCGAATTGGACGCACCGGCCGAGCCGGTGAAAGGGGTGTGGCCATTACTATCTATACCAAAAAGGACCACGGCCGCCTTGCTGCCATTGAGGATTTTATTGATATGAAAATCCAGCGGATTAATCGAATGACGCCTCCTGAGGGTACCACGTCTGCGCCTTCTGCAGCACCCCATATAAAGAAGGAAACCGACGAGATCAGTAAGGAACAAAGACGCCTGGACAACATTAAGCGGTCCAAGGCTAGAAACCAATTTCGTGGGCGACGGAAGAAGTAAAACTACAACAACAAAAGCCACGATTCCTAGGGAACAAATCCCATGGGAATCGTGGCTTATTTACTTGAAATCAATCTGTTTTTTTACTTGTGGCCACTGACAGTCTCACCCTATAGGGTGAACAACCATACACCCAATGCTGCAAACAAGACTGCCCATACATAGAAGAAGATCACTGTTCCCTTCTCGCCCATGAGCTTCACAAACATTTGGATCTTGCCTAGGGACCATAATTTTTCTGGTTTCTTCACTGCCAACCAAACGACCATAGCTGCGTAGAGTAGGGCCAAGAGACCCAATAGTGGATAAATGTTCATACGTACCCCTCCTTATTTCAACCCTGATTTAATCTTTGGTGCCAAGTAGGCAAAGACCACACTACTTAGCAAGACAACAATACCACCATACAATAGAATTTGAGTCCATTCTGCTGTATAGGACAAGATTGCGTCATTACCCTTATATGCCCAATAGTACGGAATCCAGTAGAAGAGGAACTGCCACTTGTCGGACAGTAGCTCAATGGCCAGAACCGCACCAATAATAGGTAGGAACAACATCTTTATACCCGCTGCAGCGTTCATGACATCATCGTTCTTAATGCCTTCAATGAAACCTACCACGATGGTTAGGATCATGGTTGTGCCAATCATGAAGAGCATTTGGCCCATGTTGACGTTGCCAAAGCCCAGTATGAAGAGACTGCCGATGATCCCGACAATGGGGATGATCAGGCCAAGAATACACTTGCCTATGATGTACTGCATGGAAGACACAGGTGTTACTTGGACTGCGCTTATGGTATTGTCTGCCTTCTCCTGCACAATGTTAATGGTAATCAACATACCGCCCAGAACCGAAGTCAAAAGGATCAGGATGTTGGCATAGAGTTTTTTCATTGGTGGTACTGTTTCACCAAACTCATGGATGACCGCATTGGTGTCCTCGAACTTAGAGTCCAGTTGGTAAAGAGACACAATGCTCTTGGCAAATTCAACACTACCCTCAGGTTCATTGCCCTGGGTCAAGATGGTTTCCTTGCCGTCTTCCATGACTATACCGATCATGGCGTCCCGTCTAAGCACTCGTTCTTCTAAGCTTTCTCTTGAAGAAAAGACCTCCACCTTAGCCACCTGCTTCATATACTCAACCTGGTCCTGGGGTGCCGTGTCCATTAGGGCCAGGTTCACCGTTGTGTCATTGATCCCCGGAGCAATCAGGTTGATGATCACCGCCAGGAGCAAGGGATAAACCACAATGACCAGGGACAGGGCGTCCCGAGACGTGACCTTGAGGTCACGGGCGAACAGTTTCCATATCTTTCCCATAGTAACCTCCTTTTAAATGGTCAAGGTTTTCTTAAATCGATAGTTGGCGAATAGGAACAAGACCACACCACCTGCTAGCAGTATGCCACTTGCCGTGAGGACATAGTTGAGGTCTCCCCCTGTGAGCATAGCCTCTTTAAAGCCCTGGATCATGGGGTGGGTTGGAATGTACTGGACCCATGTTGGTTGCCAGGATGGCATAAAGTAAGCAATGCTAGGTAGGGCCAAGACAATGATCAGGGCATAAAAGACGCCAAAGGACTGGATCATGTCATCGTAATAACTGGTCAAAACCATGCCTAAAGTAGTCAGGAAGAAGTTTGAAGTCAAGAAGATGGCTGCAAACATAAAGTAGTTGATCCTGAGTCCTAGGAGGGGAATGACAATCAGTAAACTGGTGCCCAGACCCACAGTCATCAGCATAAGAGACTTGCTGAGCAAGTACTGCCATACGGAGGCCGCCGTAACAGCGTAAGCCTTAATGACCCCTTCAGCCTTATCAAGGAAGATATAGGCTGCCACGATAAACATACCCATGAGACTGCCGTTGAAGGCGATGACCACGGGTAGTACATTGTCGCGGTCTGACAAGGGGTCTACCCCCGCCTCTAGGGACTTGACTGGAAGGGCGTCCATTTGCTCCAGTAAGACCTCAGGCAACTCAATGTGATAGACGCTCAAAAGGTTCTTAACCCGTTGGCTCTCATAGCCCTGCAGATAATAGGTGTAGTTGAGTTCAAAATTCTCGTCCATGGCAATAATGGCACCAATGTTCCGCTCATTTTTTGCCAGGGCAATCATGTCTTCCAGTTCAGAAATAAAGTAGATTTCCTTTTCATTGGTTACATAGAGTTCGGCAGTGATGGTCTTGTCATTGACCTCCAGCTCCACAAACTCAGCCTTGCCGTCCAGGTCAGGGTCCTTTTCACTTTCTAGAATATCCGAACGGGTCTCTTCCACCAAGAACTCAGGCCCATCAAAGTAGAGGTACTCCACCTTTTGGGACGAGAAATTCTCAGGGATCACAAAGATAAACAGAAAGAGGATCAAGAGAGACATGCCCACTTCGATATAAAAGTAGAAACTCTTGGACGCAAGCTTAATTTCCTTTAAAAAGCTGTGCCAGACTTTCATATTAAACAAGCTCCCTTCCGGTTACCTTGATAAAGATTTCTTCCAGTGTAGCTTCCTTGGTGTGCATGGTTTGAATTTCATGTTGGTCTAAAACCTTTTTCAGCTTTTCCTTGTCTTCCGCCAGAATGGTTGAAAAGGACTCCTTAATAACCTCGCCGTTCACAAGGTACTCCACTTCCACCAACTGTTCCCCGTATTGGAGTTTAAGGTTTTTAGGAGAGTCGATCAACTTGATCTCACCATCAACAATAAAAGCAACCCGGTCACACAGTTCGTCGGCAATGTGCATGTTGTGGGTGGTCAAGAAAATGGTGACCCCCTTCTTGTTCTCCTCGCGGATTATGTCCTTAATGGTTGAAGCAATAGCCGGGTCCAGACCCGTTGTAGGCTCATCTAGGAACCAAATGGTTGGGTTGTTAATCAGAGAACGGGCAAAGGTCAGCCTGTGCTTCATACCCTTGGAAAACTCTCCAGCCTTTATGTCTTCTTTGCCGTCCAGACCCACCATTTTGATCAGATCCATGGGATTCCGCGTCTCCACGTCAAAGAGCTTGCGGTAAAACTCCAGATTTTCCAGGGCTGTCATTTTGCTGTAGACATTGGATTGCTCAAATGACACACCAATCTGGTTGAACATGGCTCGGTCACCGTCTTTGACATTGTAGTCACCCACGGTAACCTCACCATTTTGCAGTTCCAAAAGGCCAGTGATTACGCCCTGTGTAGTGGACTTGCCTGCACCAGATGGTCCAAGAAAACCGAAGATTTCGCCCTTGGCGATTTCGAAGTTCACATTGTCCACGGCATATGCCTTGTCCTTGTTGTACGAATGATACAGTCCAGAAACTTTAATCATTTCTTTTCCTCCCCCCACGACTTACGCCATATAAGATCATATCGATATACCCCTGGGCCAGGTCCATAAGGTCCCGTTCAAAGGTAAACTCGCCTTTCACATTGTTCACATAATACTCGATGGTGGTCCGGTTGAGTTCAGCCAAGACATGACTCAAGTACACAGGGTCAATATCCTCGTCAACCTCCCCATTTTCAATGCCCTTTCGGATCAGGTGTTCATAGATGGAATAGGAGGCGTGCATATTGTCTCCCAGCAAATCAATGATCACCGGGTGGTCCTTGTTCTTCAAGATCACGTCACCCAGCCGACCCCACTCAGGGTGCTCGATGGCATACTGGAGGCCACTACTAAAGAGGGCCTTCATGGAGTCTCCAAAAGACTTGGTCCCTATGTCATTCAAGCTGTTAGCCATAAAAGCCAACTTCTGTTCCTTAACCAAGTCAAGTAAATGGCGAAGAACGTCTTTTTTGTCTTCAAAATACTGATAAAAACTCCCTTTGGAAATGCCAGACTCCTTCACAATCCGATTGGTACTGGCTTTATCATACCCAAAATCCACAAACTCTTTCAGGGCAACCAACTCAATCCGCCGACGTTTTTCCAAGGGCAAGTTATAAAAAGTTTCCTTTGGCAATCCTTCACCTCCTTTATGACGGTGGCGTCATGCGACCATCAGGTCATGTGACCTCGGGGTCGTATGACCTCTTGGTCACATTGTACACCCAAACGAGTTATCTGTCAATTCTCGGTTTTTTCCCCTATACTATCAATAGAGTTTCCAAGGTGAAAAGGAGCCATTCATGGAAGAATTAAGACAACTGAAAACCAGCTTGGGGGCACGCTCCCACGACATTAACGAGGACTTTTCCTCCCTCTTTCATCGGTTCTTCGGACCGTTGCAAACCAACGACACCTGCTATGAAGCGGACCTGAGCCACTTGGTTGAAATGCACCAGGACCTCATGGAAGAATGTATGGAAATCCACCACCGGGAGTCCAACGCCCACCTGAGAGCCCGCCTAGAGACAGGTCATGACTTGGCTAAGATCGCCCAGTCCAGCCCCAATGGTAGTCGGGCAAAGCGCATCTACACCTTAAACGATGCGGCTGGCCGCTACGTCTACATCGGCGACATTCACTCGGACCCCGAAAGTTTACTTAGGATTGTCGATCATTTGAACTTTGTCCACAATTACATGGGCCAGCGAGACCTGTATTTGATCTTCACAGGTGATTATGTGGACCGAGGCCACAAGCACCTGGACGTGATTTCTGTGATCTTGCTCCTTAAATACCTCTTTGCTGACCGGGTCTTCTTGCTCCGGGGCAACCACGACGGTGGTATTCGACAAGAGGACGGGACGGTCAAGCTCCCCTACTCCATACCAGAGGAAGACGACCCCATGGCCTATTTCCCCCGGTATACCGATGCGCTCGCAGAGAAAAACAAGACCTTCCCGACGGACATGACCGACCGCTACTTGGCCTTTTTCGACAGCCTGGCCTACCTGGCCATTACCAGTACGGAAAAAGAAACCCTCCTGGCTGTCCATGGTGGCCTGCCTCGGCCTACCCTTGACTTGGGTGCACCCGTGGAGGACCTGACAACAGTTGAAGGTGGCAATACAGATGCTAAGGACATAGACCACAAAGTGTCGGTTGCAGATTCTTCTGAGTCCGTCCAAGAAGCAGACTATTTTGCCTATATACCAACTGCAGGCGACTTAACCAATGAAGACCTAAAAGACCACTTGGGCAGGACCATCCTCCAGAACATCATGTGGAGTGACCCAGACCGGGGAGACGGTGACCTTCGCCTCCACAGGGGACGGTTCCGATTTACTGAAGAACATTTAAATGCCTTTATGACCCGCTTCCACATTAGCCTGATTATTCGAGGCCATGAGGCCCATGAGGAAGGCATTGTCACATATTTTGACGGTCGAGTGGTGACCAATTTTTCTTCCGGTCGTTTCCATGACGACTCCATTAGTCCCTCGTCGGCCTATGACTTTGCCAAGTGTCATGTGATCCTTTATACGGATGACCATGGGATTGAGGAAATCCACTTATAAAAACAATCAACAAAAAGCCAGTGAACTCGGTTAATACCCGTGTCCACTGGCTTTTCTTGTCTCTCTCTTGTTCTGTTTGTTGTTTGCCACTTTGGTGTTAATCAACAGGCCAAGGGCAATTAAGACCAGCCCAAGGCTTGACACCATGTTGAGGGACTCCCCGAGGAAAAAGAGTCCCAGAACAGCGGCTGTCAGTGGTTCACCCAGGGTAAGGGTGACCGCTTCATGGGTGGCAACTCCCTTGAGTCCGATGGAGAAAAGGGAGTATGCCAGCGTTGTGGCCACAAGACCCATATACAACATGGTAAGGGAACCAGTTGGGGTCATGAACCAGCCCAGGGGCTCCGCCACAAGCAAGGGGGATAAGAGGACAGCTGAGCAGAAAAACACGCCCCCATTGACTGCTTTCCGGTCAGCCACTTGAAACAAACGCTTGGAAACCTGAACATAAATGGAGTAGGACAAACCTGCCCCCAGGGCAAACAAGACACCCCAGATCTCCAATTTCAAGGTCCCCAGTTGTGAGAAGATCAAGCCACATCCTATGATGGCAGTAGACGTACTGACCAGCCATTTGGTATGTATCTTCTCTCCAAGCATCCACTGGATACCGCCAGTGAAAATGGGTGCACTCCCAAGTGCAACCACAGTACCCACAGCCACACCAGTCCCCTTCACTGCCATGAAAAACAGAGGCTGGTAGAGGCCAATGGTCAAGGCAGAAGCGACAAGGCTTCCCATGGGTAGATGGATCATGGCTAGTCCCTTCCCTCTAACCAGGGCCCAGAGGGCAAGACCACATCCACCAATGAGCATTCGCAGGGCTGCTACACCTAGGGGGGTGGCACCAGCTGGTGCTACATGCTGCACGGTTCCTGTCGTCCCCCATAAGAGGGTTGCAGCGAGAATGATCCAAACGTGTTTGTTCTTTGATGTCATTCTAAGGCTCCTTGGCTTCAACTAAAAAAAGATCCCTGGGAACCATAAGACTGGACCCACCTCGGTGGTGGTCCATTGTTTCTTATGATCCTCCAGTGATCTTATTGTATCCCAGGGCCTAGGTCATTTCTTAGCTACAAGCTAGGCCTTTTTAGCTGAAAACAGGTGCTTTTGCATTTTCTTTGGAGACTGGCCCGCCCATTGGCTAAAGGCCCTGGTAAAGGAAGAATGATGGGCATAGCCCACCTCAAGGCCAATCTGGGTAATCGTTAGGTTGGTTGTCTCCATAAGGTACTTGGCCCGTTCCAGACGAAGTCGTGTTACGTATTGACCAATGGTCATACCCATGTGTTTGGAGAACCACTGGCCATAGTAGTAGGGGCTCATGTGGTCCATGGCTGCCAGGTCCTTGACCGTCCAAGGCATGTGGTAGTTGGCCTTTAGGTACTCAATGGACGGGGCGTCAATGCCCGAGCTTAGGAACTGGTGGATATAGGTCAAAACCCCGCTTAAGTCCCCTGGCTTTGCCGTTGTCGCCTCGTGGTATAGCAGACTCCTAATGCCCTGCCAGCGACCATCCATTTTTTGATATTGGTCATGGGCCTGGACCAGGTGGCCTGGAATATCGAGGACAACAAAGGCATTGGTCCCCCTGGACTGAAAGACATGGTTGGACCCCGGTGCAAGCAGAAAGACCCCCTCTGTGTCCAGTTCCAGGGACCGATCCTTGGTTTGGATCTCCAGGGTACCTTCCAGGGGAAGGATCAATTGGCTATAGCCATGGGCATGCTCTTCCATGGATGTGGTGTATATTCTTTTTTCACAGATGATCTGGGACATGACTACCTCCTGGGTCCAGTTTTGTTTAGTCTACTCTATAGACGCTTTTCTGTCCATTTACTTTTAATTGCAACTTGTCTGCTCCAGGGCTACATGCGATTTCCATGCACAAGAAAGGGACAGGTCACCGAGGTGACCTGTCCCTTGAGGCTCAAGATAAAAACTGACGCGGTACCTTGTTAAAAGGCTTGCGATAGCCATCAGTACCACACACGACTCCTAGTCAATCACTGCAGCGATTACAGACAGCTCAACCAGAATTTCTTCCCGGGCCATTTTTGCTTCAACGCAAGCACGAGCAGGCTCAAATCCGTCTTCCACCCAAGCGTCCCAAACTTCATTCATGTCCTGGAACATAGAAATGTCCTTCAGGTAAATGGTTGTGGATAGGATATGACGCTTGTCAGAACCGTACTTGCCCAGTAGGTCTTCTACCTTTTCTAGGCATACTTTTGTCTGCTCTTTTACGTCCAAGTTGCCATCGCCACAAGTTTGACCACAAAGGTATACTGTATGATTGTGAACGACTGCACGGCTCATGCGGCCAGTGCCTTCAAAACGTTTGATTTCCATGATTGTCTCCTCCTGATTCATTGTTCTGTATCAGTATACTGGTTACAAAGGCTGGATACAATCCCATTTTGAATGACAAGTCCGTTTTTCCCCGTCATGGACCCTGGGTAGACTACTATCTTCTTAAGGCCATGGACTACTTGGCATTCTCGTCTGGCTGGTGGATGCCAAAGACATTGCCTTCCGTGTCAATGAAATATCCCTGCCAGGCCATACCCGGTAGGGCGTACTTGGGCTGGGCCACTTCCCCACCATGGGCAATGATCTTTTCAGCAATTGCGTCAAAATCGGCCACTTGCATGGTACATACAAAGGCATTGGCCACCATAGAGTGTTGGACCTTGCCATTGCCCCGCTTCATTAATCCTCCATTGATCCCCAGTTCTTCTGACCCTTCCTCTGCTGTCATGATGAACCAGTACTCAAAGGGGCCGTCCCACTTTTCAATATGCCATCCAAACACTTCCTTGTAGAAATGTGCAGCTCTAGGCACGTCGTCCGCTTGGATTTCAAAGTGTACAACTCTGTTCATTTTCACCCTCCCTTTTGCCTTAGGTCTCACTATTTCTTGTATACCCTTTTTGGGGGCAGACATGAGGACAAGTCGCCCCGATTGCTCGAATACTAAATCACCTATGCCCAAGGTCAAAAAAAAGAAAAAAACCAAGGCAACTGTCGCTCATAGCTGCCTTGGTATAAACCGAATAATGGATTATCCGGGAGGTGATTGGTTCATAAGCTCATTGGTGATCATTGCTAAGGAATGATCTTAGTGAATGGAACTGGAAGCTGATGTGTCTCCATCCTCACTTGCTACGAGGCCTTCAGCCAGTTCAATTTCAAGGGCGTGGAAGAGTACGTCTTCTACACGGCTGGCAAAGACAAAATCCATTTCAGCCTTAACGTCTTCTGGTACGTCCTTGAGGTCTACCTCGTTGTCCTGGGGTAGGATGACCTTCTTGATTCCAGCCCGGTGGGCTGCAAGTACTTTTTCCTTGATCCCGCCAACGGGTAGGACTGCACCTCGAAGGGAAATTTCACCGGTCATGGCCAGTTTGGGATCTACCTTCACGCCTGTTACCAGGGAGGCGATGGCCGTGAACATGGTCACACCTGCCGAAGGACCATCCTTTGGTACTGCACCCGATGGTACGTGAATATGAAGGTCATTCTTATCAAACTCAAACTGAGAAGTTAGGTGGGCTAGTCTTGACCGAACCAGGCTCAAGGAAATACGAGCTGACTCCTTCATAACGTCACCCAGTTGGCCTGTTAGCAATAGGCCACCCTTACCTGGCATATAAGCGCCTTCGATAAAGAGGATTTCCCCACCAACCGGCGTCCAGGCTAGGCCAGTAACAACACCAGCAGGGTTATGGGCCTGGGCCTTGTCATGACGGGCTACCTGACGACCTAACATGTCTTCTAACATATCCGGCTCAACCGTAAACGGTGTTTCCACTTCTTCTGTTACAATCTTCTCTGCTGCAACACGGGTAACACTTGCCAATTGCCGCTTCAAGGTACGAACGCCTGCTTCCCGTGTATAGTTATCAATGATATTTTTCAAGGTCTCGTCATCAAAGAGGAGTTGGTCCTTTGTCAAACCATGGTCCTCCAGAACTTCAGGCACCAAGTGTCTGTCAGCAATATGCCACTTTTCGTTGCCTGTGTAACCACTCACTTGGATCACTTCCAACCGGTCTAGAAGTGGACCTGGGATTCCCTTAAGGGAGTTAGCAGTTGCAATAAAGAATACGTCTGACAAGTCATAGGGAACTTCCAGGTAGTGGTCCTGGAAACTATTGTTTTGCTCTGGATCAAGAACTTCCAGTAGGGCACTGGCAGGGTCACCACTGTAGGATGTCATGAGCTTGTCAATCTCGTCTAGTATAAAGACAGGGTTTCTTGTTCCAGCTTTTTTCATTCCCTGAATAATACGACCTGGCAGGGCACCTACATAGGTACGGCGGTGGCCTCGAATTTCAGCTTCATCCCGCATACCACCAAGGCTGGCACGGACATATTCTCGATCAAGGGCCTCTGCAATGGACTTACCCAAGCTGGTTTTACCTGTACCTGGAGGTCCAACCAATAGGAGAATAGAACCTTGTTTGTTCTTCTTCAGCTTCATAACCGTCAGGTGCTGGATAATGCGGTCCTTGACCTTGTCCAGGCCGTAGTGGCGTTGGTTTAGGGTATGGCGGGCATGGGCGATGTCAATGTCATGAACTTCACTTTGCTTCCATGGAAGGTCCACCAAAAGGTCGAGGTAGTTCTGGATCACATTCTTTTCAGCTCCATTAGCCTGACGATTGAACTTCTGTAGTTCACGATTGGCGGCCTTTTTCACCTCTTCTGGCATGTCAGCAGCTTCAATCTTTTCCTCGTAGGACTTTTCGCTTTCTCCTTCTTCACCTTCGCTGAGTTCCTCTTGGATAGCCTTCATTTGCTCCCGAAGCATGGTTTCTCGGTAATGCTTGTTCTGCTTCTCATTAAGCTTTTCAGCGATCTCCATTTGAAGTTCCAGGGCTGCCTTTTGCTCCATGAGTAGGTCAATAAAGTGAAGACTTCTTTCTTTCAGGGAACGGATTTCAAAGAACTCCTGCTTTCTTTGAACCGTAATGTTTAAGTATTGGATCAGGCTGGCCATAACTGTTGGTAGGTCATTTTGCATGTCGATAAACTCAACAAAGGGGCCACTGCCTTTAAAGAACTGACTGGTTTCATGGATCAGTTTCTTAACTTGGTCAAGGACGTCTTTCTTAGAAGCCTCGTCCAGGTCGTCAATGTCAGAAGCCAACTCATACTGGGCCATGTAAACGTCCTGGTCTTGAATAATATCTTTAATCTCCACCCGGTCTACAATGTCCACATGGAGCTGGTAATTGTTCTTTAAGTACTTAATGTCCTGGATCTTCATCAGGACCCCATAGCTATAGAAACTGTCTTCTGTATAGTCCTCTGACTTGCGATCACTCAGGGTCAGACCAATGGCATACATGCCGTCCCTAATAATCCGCTGGTTGACTTGGTCCCCCAGTTCCTTGTTGATCTTTACTGTGCTTTCATGCCCATGGAACAAAACCGTATGGGCAATGGGAATAATCGTTAGCTGTCCTGTTTTCTTATCTTTAAACATACGCTTCACCTACGCTCTCTCGTTTCTAATCCTCCATATTTGGTTAGAACCGCCCTAACTATATGTGGAAATAATCGGGTTGTTCAACAAACAACCCACTACCAATATCCTGTCATTCCCCGATTTTACGGAGCAAATGAATCAAAGTCCTCACTTCAGTCTCCGTGAGTTTCATTATAATGCTGCTGGCGATTTTCTCATTGGTCAGGCACTTGGAATTACTCAGTTGCCTGCCCTTGTCCGTCAACTCAATGTAATAAATACGTCCATCCCGTGTGCATTGGTGCTTCTCTACGATCTTCTGCTTCATCAACTGTTTAACAATTTCCGTCACAGAGGGCTTGCTGACACCCAATATTTCAGCAAATGCGCTATAGGTCAACTGTTCATGGGTGGCGATCACATGGATGTAGCGATATTGACGCATGGTTGTATCTCCAGCATCCAGTTCTTCTGTGAGCTCTAAACTACAACTTTTGGTCAAATTTGTGTAGATCATTAAAGCTTCAGCCAGTTCCTTTTGTAGATCCATCATACACCTCGAAATTAGTTAGTTCTTGCTTAACTAATTAGAATATACCCTGATTTATCCCTTGGGTCAACAATGTTTTCAAAAAGTTCACAAATTTAGTGCGAATTATTCTCAAAAGAAAATCCCCAGCGGAGTTTTCACCGCTAGGGATCTGGCTCTTGGAGTCAGCTTGTCTACTGGATAGGACTGTAGACAAGCTAGAACTCCACTATACGTTCTGATTAATGTAGTCAATATCCCCATGACTGAGTGCATACATCTGATAGACCAAATGGTCAATCTCCTCTTCCACTTGTAAGTGACTGGTTACGTCCACCTCTTGCAACCTGCAAGAACACAAGTCATGGAGACGGGCCCGCTGGACCTCTGTTCCCAAGGGAAGGGGGAGGTCTTCAATGAATTGGCGGAGAACCTTAACTGACCGAAAGCGGTTTTGATAGTAAAACTGAACGGCCTTGGAATTGAGTAAGGCCAAGAGGGTCAGGATGGTTACCCCTGGTATATGAGGGATCAGAATATTACATGAGTTAAGGGTTACCCTTTGACTTCGATCATAGGCAAATGTGAGTCCTTCTCCTATAAATCGATACACCAGTTTTTCCTCTGCCCTGTAGAGGGGCTCTGGTGCCACCTGTTGAAAGAGGTTGGGCTCAAATCGAATACCCATTTGCTCTTCCACAGAATAGCGTTTCAAGTCTCGGCCCCGGATGACGGGCTCAGATTCCCCGTGGCCAAGAGGTGTCAAAAAGGCCTGGTTGTTCCCTGTCACCACCCCCATGGCGAAGGTCGTGTGGCCTGCTAGATCCACTCTTTCAACCGCCTCCATTTTATTGACAATGGCATAGGCAGGATTGCTAATGTCATACCGGAAGGCAAAATGTCCTTCCCGTTCCTCACCCACCCTATGGTAACCAGCCTCAGTATGGACATGGACCCCCTTGGTTGAAAAAGGTTGAGATTTATTCCAGTGAAGGGTCACACAAGGACTGCTGACGTCAGGAAACCGGTGACCATGGTACTGGACCCTTTCAATTCGCCCCCTTTGTTTCAAGTAACAACAGGCAGTCTTGTGTTTGTTGGTGGTTAACAAGGCTTCAGGTACAATTAGAGCCCACTTGCCCGACTCTGCAAGAATACGTGCCCCTTGCTCCAAGAACAAGGTGAAAACGTCAGTGCTTTTTCCATTGCAAAGGGTGTAACGGTCGTTTAATTGTTGCCGGTCCTTAGGAAGTACAACACTCCCCCATGGAGGGTTGCCAAGGACCAGGTCAAAATCAATATCAAAGGTTTCCAGTAGACTATTTTTGCACTGGATTTGTTTCGTCAACAAGTCAAAGTCTGCTTGCCCGTACAAGAGGGCCAAGTTAAAGCGGCAGATATCTACGCTGATTGGATCAATATCCCGACCATGGATCATTTCCATGGTACATCTCCCACCTGAGCCAGCGTCACGGCCTAGGACATACTGGAGTAAAAAGTTCCCACCCCCACAGCAGGGGTCTATGACCCTTGACTGTCGGCGGACAGGCCCCAACATGCCTATGGCATCCTTGACCATCTCAATGGGCGAATAGTACATACCATTGGCCTTTCGCTTTTCTAGGGACGTTACACTTAGATAAACCAAGCCCAAAAAATCATCGCCAGGCTCATAGGTCGTTCTGGCTCCTAGCATTTTTGCGAACCAAGCTCGCTCTTCAATGGCAGCAGGATTCTTACCCCTTAAGGCGTCAATAAAGGGGGCAAAGGCTTGGATTCTTTCCTGGTCCCACCCTTCGGCCGTGGCCCTTGCCTCCACTTGCTCCCGGGCAAAATAAGCCAAGATAGCCCGGATGGTCTTGTCGCTCACCCGCCTCTGGCCCAAGGCTCCCACAAGTTCTTGGGTGATTTTGACGTTATTGTCATTCTGAATATACTGCCTTGGCACCTGGTAACCGGTCTTCCCCCGCTTGTTTCTCCTGCTCTGAAGGCGGTCACCCCTTTGCACAAGTCGCTTTTTCTCTTTTAGTACATGGTCTCTGTCATAGATCCACCGTCTCCCCTGACGATGGGCAGGAAGAATTCGCCCCACACGAACCCAATTTCGAAGGGTTGCAACAGAGATTCCCAATAATTCGCTGGCTTCTTTACTTGATATCCACACATTTTGTCTAGCCATGGCTCTTATCCCCCCTCACAATCTAGTATAGTATAGGGAATGTCTGGTGGATAGACTAGAAAGCCCCGACTGTGTTTGAACAGTCAGGGCTTTCTAGCCTACCACTGGTAGGTATTTTATGCGATTTCCTCGTCCACTAGGGTTAGAAGAACTTCCCCAGAGGTAGGTTGATCAGGCTGGGAAGTCTCAGTTTGTAAGCCACTGGTTCCAACACCTTGCGTAAGAACAGGTGGCTTTGGTTTCGTTTTAACCATAATCCCAATGACAAGCATGCTGGCAAGGACAGCCACTGTCGTTGTTGTAAACAGGACGCCGTCAAAGCCCGTGAAACCTGTCATAAACTTGTACCGATACAAGTCGAAAAACCATTGTCCATATTGGTCAAGGCTCACCCAACGAATTTGTGTATCCGTAAAACCGTTGAAGTCAACCAATAGCCACATGCCGCCTGCCCAAACCCCAAGGCCCAGCAGCCAGAGGCCGGCTGGTTTCAAGAGCTGCCTGCGGTTTTTCCAAATCTTAACCAGTGAAAACTTGTGGTATATGGCGCCGAGGATGTAAAGGGTATAGACCAGCATGATTGCCCGCAAGGGCAGACCAGCCAGTTCTCCGAACCGATAATAGTCATGCACCTCAATCCCATGCTGGTTGAGTACAGCTATGGGTTTGGCTACATTTTGCCGGGTGGACAGGTCTGGGTTCCTAAATACAAACTGCAATCGGTGGCTGTTTTCACCGGGTATGTCTTCATGGCTCTCCACGGGAATGTAGACCCCATGGTTGCCCTCCACGATCCCTGCAATATGGTACTCCTTACCTTCAACCCAAACCGTTTGGTCTTCTATGGCTAAGGGAGACAATTGGTCTCTGGCCACCTGCTCATTAATGATAATGTGGTCAGGGTCTGTCCCATAAGTCCCCCAGGCAAAAGACAGGGGTTTGACATAGTGCAGTTTGCCCGTATAGTACATGACCCCTTCAGGGGTCTCTGTCATCTGGACTGCCCCATAAATCCGGGCTGCCTTACTGGTGTGTTCCATGGTCCAATTGCTTACAGGTTGGTCTATTAGAAGTTCAACCACAGCGGGATTAAAATCCCCTGCGACCACAGTAAACTGCCAAAAAGCAATAAGGATTATTATACCAAAGGTGAAGATGTGTCGAAAACGCACGGGATCACCTCTCTAACCAATCCAGTAAGGACTCACAATAGATTCGTGTGTTGTCTTGAATTTCATAAGATGGGTTCAAGATGATTTGGGAGGATGCCATGTCATCAATGAACTTGAACTCAGCTTCCTGGTCACCTACAGTAATGACCTGAACCTTCATCTTCACTGCACTCTGGTGGACACCCAGAAGACTTCTAGAAACCCGCACACCATATATGTTGGCAATATCCTCATTCTGTAGGGGTTTATTCTTAACAAAGGCCGATAGAGGCAATGAATGCGTTGGAATTTGATCATTCATCCGTTTCTCAATCTCAACTGAACCTGAAACCGAGCTATAAACCTTGGGAATCCCACGAGGGGGGTCTACAAACTGGGCAGTAACATTGACATGGTCATTCTTACCCACAGAGCCGATTTCCGTCACCTTGGCCGTATACTCCACAGCAGACCGGTCAAACCGCAAGTCCTTAATGAGGGTCTGGGTCTTTAGATAGGGTAGGGCACTTACATGGACCAGACCTTCAAGGACACTGTCCTCATATCCAGCAATCTGAACGATCTCCGCCACTGGATCTGCTTGGCCGTAGTCAGACATCTTTTTAGGACTGGTCACCATAACACCGTCATAAGGGGCCAAGAAGTAGCCTGTTTCGTCCACAAAATCCGCTGCCTTAAAATGGTTTTCTTCTTCCACCATGTCATTTTTCAGCAGGGCAATTTCCTTTTCAAGAAGGTCAATACTAGCGGTCAGCTGGTTGACCTTGCCTGTAAGGGCCCTTTCTTGCTGGGTCAAACTCAGTTGCAAGGAAGCTAAGGTTGCTTCTGCCTTCACAACAGCCTGGGCAGACGCAGCACCCTGGTCAGCCAAGGCCTTTGTCTGAGTCAGCGCATCTTTTGCCTCTTGTATTTGGTTTTTAAGTCCTGCTGTTTGGTCAGCAGTCTGCAACTGATTGTGCAAGCTGGCCAGGTCATTGTTCATTTTCTCCAGTTGAAGGGCCTTGCCGTCAATGCCTAGGCTTTCCACACTGGCACTGGAAAGTTTAAACAGCTTGTCCCCTTCTTCAAAAATTGCACCGTCTTTTTTGAGCACCTTTTCTATGAAAATGTCCTGGTTAAAAAGAACTGTGTCTTCCACTTTGGGTTTCACTTCAAAGGTAACCGGCTTAGTGATCCGAAGGGGTTCACTCCCGATCTGCATAACGACCACATTGGGCACGAAAAACTGCATGATCGATGGCGCTGTGAAACCTAAAACAAATATCAGGATCACAATGTAGGTGATCGATTTTTTTAAATGGTAGATGATCTTTTCCATCATTACTTTTCTCCCCCCGTCTCGATGGTTAGTTTTTTTAGTACTGGATACAGCTTAGAAATCATAAAGAGGCCAGGTATGAGGTAGAGCAAGGAGCCGGCGTAGTAAATGGCCTTCTCACTGAGGTATACCTGATCAATAAATGCCGACAGGGGCATGAGTTCTTTACTTTTAATGAAGATAACCGCCTGTTCAATTTGGTTCCACACGTCCACAAAGGTCAGAAAGGCAACCGTGAGCATGGCTGGAAAGATCTGAGGAATAATGATATGTCGCAGCATTTTCCAGTGGCCTGCCCCATCGATCTGGCCGGCTTCAATGACACTGAAGTCGATGGACCGGATGTAATAGGCCATGATAAAGACACTGATGGCTGAAAAAATACCCGGTAGGATCAGGGACAAGTGGCTGTCTACAATGGGCACCCCTGAATAAAAGGTGAACTTTTCGAACAAGATGTAGTTCCCTGTATTGGTCACCTGGTAGGGAATAATAGCCAAGATCACATACATGGCCAGAACCACCTTCCGCCAAAATTCTGGTATGAAGGCATAGGCGTAGGCTGCCAAGAGGGCAATGACCAGCTGACCAACGATAATGGCTACTGTGATGATCACTGAGTTCCAGTAATTAGCGAAAAAGTCATTCTTAAAAAGAATAATGTCTTCATACTGGGCCAGGGTCAACTTTGACGGTACCATAACCAAGTCGTCTGCCATGGCCTGGGTGGCCGGCATAAGGGACTTGGACACATTGTAGGCCACTGGACCCAGAAAGACCACTGTTATCAGAATGATGGCCACATAAGCTAGGAGTTTTCTCATGAAGACACCTCCTGACTACTATGGACTTCTTTGACCCAGGGTCGACGCCAAGCTAGATAGATAAGCCCTGCGATGGCCAACATGGCCGCCATGACCAAGAAGGCTGAGGACGACAGCATTTGATAATCAAGACTTTCAAACTTGTTGTGCATAAAGTGCTGGATCATATAGACATTTTGCTGGGGGAACTTGCCGTAGATGGCATAGACGTCCCGAAAGATCCGAAAGCCTCCGATCACACTGATCAAGGTGGCTAGGTATAAATAAGGCCGAATATTGGGAATGTGAATATAGCGATAGATCTGGAACATGTTGGCCCCGTCGATCCTGGCGGCTTCAATTTGGTTTTGATCCATTCTGAGCAGGCCGATCAGGATAATAATAAAACTGAAACCCATGTTCCGCCATAAGTAAATACAGACCACAGACACAAAGGACATGTCCGTGTTGAGCCAATTTAAATAGAACTCCCCGAACAAGGACTGACTAAAACCAATAACCGAACCCGAAGGGATAACGATGGGAAGTAAGACACAGAGCACAATCCATGAGGCTCTGATTTCCACAGTTAAAATGGCTAAGAACAAGGAGATAAGTACAATCAAGGGTATGGCTATCCCGAAAAACCTCAGGGTGTTGCCCAAGGCCAGCTGAAATGCTTCGTTTTCAAACAGAGACCAGTAGTTGTCTAGACCAGAAAATCGGCTGTTGAAAATGCTTTCGTGGAAGGAATAGTACACACTGAGCGCAATGGGTGCCAAATAAAATATGATTGTGCCTATCAGACTTGGAAGTAGAAAAAAATAGCTTGTCTTTTTCTGCATGGTCCCCCCTTAAATAAAGTACCAAACCTGATTGTACGCTTCAAAGTCCATGGACTTTTTACAAATTTTCAGATTCTTTATTACTGTAACATAATTTATAATGGTATATTATTGTTAATGGAAATATTTTTCACATGTTACATTATATTAACATCTGTTCCAGTTCAGACATCGAGGGGGAGAACAATGAACCGCAAACTGAGTCTATACCTGATCCTGGTGGTCCTTGTCCTAGCAGTCACAAGTGCTTGCGTAGGTGAAGACACCAAGGAACGCATGAAGGACGCCAAGGAAAACGAAATTGAAGTCCTGGTCCCAGACTACGGCAACAATTATGAAGGCTACGACATTACCGAGCACCTGCGCTACGCCGGTATGCTCTATACCAATAAAACAGGGGTACCTGTACGGTTTACCACTCTGGAGTCTGGCAGTGTCAGCGAGTACCTCAAGGCCAGAAGTTTCAAGATGCTGTCTGAGGATGCCCCAGAGATTATCATCACAGATACAACGGACACCACCCTATACTCCCTCTTTTCCAACGACGCCCTCCTGCCTATTCGGGACCGTCTAACCAATGCGGATGCCATTTACCCTGGCCTGTCCACAGACAAGATCATTCCAATTGGCATGCAGTTTCCCACCTATGGAATCAACACCAGCCTCCTGGAAGAACGGGGCCTGGACATCCCAGAGATCGACTGGACCCTGGACGAGTACCTGGACCTCTATAGCAAGACCCTAGATGTGAAACCCGTGCGACTCAACGGCATTCTCCTGAGGGACTTCTTAGCAATGCCCCTTTACCAAGACCCCCTACTGGACTATGAAAATGGCCAAGTCCTCCTCACAGAGGACCGGTTTAACCAAATGGTTGACAGCCTGGCAGCTGAGTTCCGATCACCCAGGTACATAACCAACAGTCGCTACACCCATACAACCTATTACACCATGGCCATGGGCCTTGAAAAGGGCTGGGACTGGTACCTTTTTAATATGAACCGAGAAGACCACCTGCTCAATGTCTTGACCTTTAACAACCACAACCTGCTCAATTCTAGAAGTTTAAACGTGGAGTTTTACATAGCCGGTATGAAGGTCATGTACTCCCCGCGCCCCAACAGGGGCATGTATGTGGCGGGCATGACCGTCAACCGCCGAAGCCAAAACATAGACGAGGCCGTTGACTTTATTGACTTCTACCTGTCCAAAGACATCCAGTGGACCTCCTTTGAAAAGAAGGGCATTTACTCCCTGGACTTGGTCCGAAATGACATGGAGGCGGAAATGGCTGAATTCTACAGCGCCTATCCCCTCAACGACAAGACCAACCATATCCGGGACCTGCTCTATGAGGAACTCAATGCAGGAAAGTATGTGGCAGAATGGAAAATCGAAAAGGACCAGGACGTGACCCGGAGTGAAATCCTCCAACCCATATTCGAACTGGCCTATGGAAATGACTATAAAAATAAAACCCAGCGGGAAAAGACCTTTAACAAGATCATGAATCAACTGCGCTTGCAGGCCATTGAATAGGAGGCCCCATGAAAAAAATGCGCCTCACCCTATTCCAACTCATGGTTCCCCTACTCTTGCTGGCTGGCCTAGTGGGTTGTACGGCAGAGGATAGTCTCCATGATGGTAGCGACAAAAGGGAAGTTGAGATCCTGATTTCTACGCCCAATAACTACGATGGTAATTTGATTGACGACTATCTCTATAACGTGGCCAAGTTTTACACCAACGAAACAGGTGTACCTGTGAAGTTCCGAACGGTTCCCCCGTCAGACCTCCAGTCCTTCGAGCAACAACGAGGCGTCCTCATGCTTTCCGAGAATGCACCGGAGATCATCATGACGGACACCCTGGACTACGGCTTTCAGGACTTTGTCAAAACAGACGCCCTGGTCTCCCTGACGGACATGGTAGACAATGCAAAGTACATCTATCCAGGCCTCGCAACTGACACCATTATTCCCATGGGTATCTTTATACCAGCGTCCAGTGTGGACGTCAGCGTCCTGGAAAAGAAAAATATGGACCTACCAGCCTACAACTGGACCCGGGAAGAATACGTGTCCATGTACAAGGAAGCCCTGGAAGGTGAGACCGTCCTACTCACTGGCTTTGTCCTTCGCAACTATGTCCAGACGCCCCTCTTTGAGGCCCCCTATGTGGACTACGACAGCCATGAAGTCCTTTTCACCCGGGACCGGTTTGACCAGATGGTTGACCTACTCAGCGACGTCTTCCACTCAGACCAGTTCATTATCCAGCGGGGGATGACTCCAGACTACCTCCACCGTGTCACCCACCAGTCTGACTATTATGACGAGAAACGGTATGACAAGGCGTCTGATATTCATCCCATTGACCGACTTAACTTCAGTTGGCACAATCTGCTCAACTCCAGGAAGCTCAACATGGAGTACTATGTAAAAGACTTTAAGGTCATGATGTATCCAGCCGAAGACCGCGGCCTATTCCTCACAGGCTTTACCGTCAATCGCAACAGCAAGTACCAAGAAAAAGCCATTGACTTTATTAACTACTACCTGTCAGAAGATATGCAGTGGTACCTCTTCCAGAAAAAAGACGGATACTCCATGGACACCGTCCGGGCAGATTTTGGGGACCGTATTGAAGCCTACTACGACGAGTATACCGTACACGACAATGCCCATGCCATCCGTAGAGAGCTCATGACCCAGCTAAATGCTGGCGGTTTCAAGCCCAGATGGCCCACCGAAGAGTCCCAAGAACCCATTCGATCCAGTGTCCTTCTTACTGTCTACCGCCTGGCCATGTCAGACGACCACAGCGACACCTTTACCCGGGACAAGACCTTCAACCGCTTGATGAATGAGTTGAAACTTCGGGCAATTGAATAAGTAAAATAAAAGGGCTATGGGAAGCAATTGCTACCCATAGCCTTGATTGTCATCATTATTTCTGATTCTCTTCTACCCAGTGTTTTGCGTCTTCCACTGCTTCCAGGGATGGAATGTGTACGTGTGTGTCTTTTTTCTCATTTTTATGATCAGCCCATGCACTGGTTAAGCTGGAGGAACATTCTACACAAGTTTTCTTCTTATCCATAATCTTCTCCTCTGCTTGTACCTGTCTCACAACTGCTCAAGGGAGATGGGTCATTGGGAGCCGCGGCCCTACCAACTCCATTGAGACTCATTATCAATATACCCCTAGGTTGTGAAGCCAAACAGGCAATGGTCCCTAATCCAGTAAAAGGTCTTGTTACTTTTGTCACGAGCAAGAACCGTCTATCACTTTTTATATTCATCCCTAGTGGTTCCATATCCACAAATTTCGGGTATAGTGAAAAGAAACAGGAGGTAACCTATGTTCACATTCACAAACGACTTACTCACAGGTGTCTACACCATTGACAGCGCCCACCAGCAAATCATCGACCAAGCAGAGAAAATCACCCAACTTGCCCTGGAAGAAAAAATTCAACCCAAAATCAACGAGGCCCTCTACTTCCTCGAGGAATATGTCATTGTCCACTTTGATCAAGAAGAAACCATTCAAAGGGACAGCGACTATCCGGGGTACATCAGCCATAAAAACTTCCACGACCTCTTCAGGGACCGCCTGGAAGCCATTATTGAACAACATGACGCCAATCCAACTTCACCAGCCATTAAAGAAAACATCGTCAAGCTGTTTGGAGAGATCTTCTACACCCATATTTTGACCATGGATCAGGAGTTGGCTGCCTACCTGCGGGAGGTTGGGTTTGAGCAGTAGGGGGCTTTGGGTCCTTTACTGCTGACGGATCAACTCCTTCAAGTCCACCTGGGGATGGCGATAAGAAATCAGGTTCTTTTCATTCATCTTTTTGTATTTAAGTGCCTTGTGGGGGCATGCGTTGAAGCAGCCGGCACACATTTCACAGTTGGTGTCAAAGGCTGGCCCGCCCTTTTCCATTTGGATGTTGGCCTGGGGACAGACCTTTTCACAGAGGCCACAGCCCACGCAGGCTTCATTGGCGCTGATTTCCTTGAAACCCATGAGGCCTTCAGCGAAGTTGGCCAAGGACTCCGTCATCTTCCGAGTGGTTTCTTTCACAAATCCAGGAGCTGGGACAGGTCGAACTTCTTCTTTCCGAATCGATTTTGCATGTTCTTTAATGGAGACCTCTGACTTGGCTAAGACCTCTTTGACTTGATCCGGTGTATAGCCACGTACGGCACTATTACTCGGGAAGACGGTCTCATAGGTATGAGAGATGGTCATATTCCGTTTTGCAAAAATGCTCACCAGGGCATTAATTGCTCTACCTGCACCTCCGCCGCCACTATGGCCATATAAAAAGAGTTGGGCACCTGGTTGAAGAGTCAACTGATTGGCCAAACGTTTTACTATGGCCGGTGCCGTCATGGCATAGGTGGGAAAGATAATGCCTACTTGGTCGGCCTGGGAGCTTACGCTAGTACCCAGGTTCACTTGATTTATCGGGGTTAGGACGACCGCCTTACCTGCCTCTTCTAACTCACGGCGAATGGTCTTGGCCACGTGTAGTCCATTTCCTGTTCCCGTGAAGTAATACAGTTCCGTCTTCATTTCCTTCTCCTTTATTACAATCCTGCTCACTTGTGCAACTTTCTAAAGTGGAGTATAATGAACTCTATTGATCCGGTCAATGGATTTGACCAATCTTGCACACAAACCCTGCATGTGTGAGAGATTAAGGACCATGGTCTAAGGAGTGAAAATGGAAAGAAAAAGAGACCTTTATGCCAGCGCCAAGCGATCCCAACATATGATCCAGCAGGCCTTACTCAACCTCATGGAAACCAAAGACTTCCATCAAATCACGGTTAGTGAAATCATGAAAGAAGCCGACTTGGTACGGCGGACCTTTTATGCCCACTATAAAACCAAAGAAGACATCCTAAATGCCGCCATCGACAGGGTCATCGAGGAGTCTAGCCTGGTTTTTGAACAGGGTGTCCGGACCTGTCAGGGAAACATGCCCCTGGTTTACTTCCAGCTTTGGTGTAATCAAGTACAACTGGTTTCCGTCCTGAAGAAAAATGGCCTCCTCTCCTTGTTGAAGCGGTTTGATACTTACATTGTGCAGCTTGTCTCAGACCACCGTGTCCTAGATCAGGCAAATATCAGTGCCCGAGCAGCCCAGTACGCCCCCTTCTTTTATACAGGGGCCATGCTCAACCTTCTTGAAATCTGGTATGACAATGGGATGGAAGAAACGCCTGAACAACTTTCCCACCTATTTGGTGAGCTTTTCATGGTGGGTCAAGCTAGCGACTCACAGATTTGCAACTATAACCAACAAGCCCCCGCTACGGCATAAAAAGACCCCTTGCAGTGGGATCATTTTCACGATCCCACTACAAGGGGTTATTGTTTTTTGTTGCCCTACTCCATTATTCGAGCTTTTAATAGGGTCCATTCCACATTGCCAACCGGGTCAATCTCATATTCCAAGACCGCATAGCCACCCACGTGGCCGTCCTCAAAATAACCCAGTACAAAGTGTTCTGTTAGAACATAACTCCCCTTGGGCCACCAGGCCATGGTACCCCCTAAAACACCCTCATAGGGAATGAGGTCATTCTCCAGTCTCAAGGTCGCCAGAAAATCATGAACAGAAGCAAAGCCGTCTCCCTTAAGCCGACTGACCACTTCTGCAGATGGTTCCGCCGAAACCAACAATCGGTCCATAAATTGTTTCTTGTCTATCTGGCTGGCCACCAACAGGTCATCAAGCTCCTCCACCTTTTCAGTGAACTTTTCGATTTCCTCCTGCGCTATAATCAGGTCTTCTTCCAACCGCTGTTTTTCTGCTCCAGTCGCGTCTAAGGCAAAGGTTAGGTCTGCCATGTCTTTGACAAGCTGGTCATTTCGCTCCATGAGTTGGCCATTTTGAATGGTCGTGAAAACCAACAACAGAATAAGGATCACCACTCCAGCGATGGTCAGGGCAGACTTGCGTGTTAAGTTAAAATCAGAAAACATAGGGGCCTCCTAATTGGATTCTTCCAGGTCTACGATTTTGCCATCCACATAGGTGCCGTAAAAACTTCTACCTTTTTGATACCCACCATTAAGTGGTTGATCACTGATCAGGATACGAAATTGAATGGGCTCAAATCTCGAAGGAAATGAAGGCATTTTTATGTAGCTATCATATGAAGTCAAGTCATAAGTAGACTCGATGGACTGAACGGCCAGGCGTTGGACCGGATTGGTATGGGTACGGGTCCCTAGGATATCATTCCCTGACCAAACTAGGGTGACCAAGAGAATGAGTTCAAGGATGAATGCTAAAAAAGGGTGTTTGGTTTGACGTGTTTGAGCACCAAACAAGCCCCCCATTGCCCCTAGTATCACTGACCCCGGCAAATATATGATCCAGTACTCACTTGCATATAGCAAGACCACGATAAGCGCTATACTTGCAAAGGGCAAATATACCCACCCAAAGTTTAATGGAGCTATATATTTCTGAACACCAAGTGTATAGAGAGCAACAATAATGGCTGATCCATAGAAAACCAGTAATCCTTCAAAATCAATGGTATAAACGAGGCCCATGTACCCTACAACATAGACCAAACAAGTCCAAATCAGAATTTTCATCCACAAGGGCATGTCCAGGGGTTGGTCTTCATACATGGCACGATAGGCCTCCTCAGAAAGCCCTTGCGTGTCCCCCTCAAAACGATTAAAGCCAAAGTCAGCCAGGCCCACGTCTTCCTCAGGTGGGTCACTTGTCAGGCCTTCTTCCTGCATTTTTTTGGCATAGGTCTTTTTATGGTCCCAGTACAAACCCAAACCGGCTATGATTACAATGGCAAACCCTGCCAGTACATTCCAAACAATCATAGGTCACCTCCGCCCACATTATACCATTTATGATTCCTTAACCCATCTATTCCACCTGATTGTAACTATTTTGTCCATAAAAAAAGCAGCCGGTCTCATCTGGGAAAAGAACGGCTGCTTCATGTCATTCCTAGGACCAAGCCTTAGATGACAAGGGAATCATTATAATTTTGTCGGGTTGTGTATAAATCGAAAACCCATTATCGGTCAGCAATCACAATCTCCTGTAGACCCATGTTTACTGTATCGACCAAGTTGACCTCTTGGTCATACACCTGGATATCCACAGGCTGACCAGCAATCAGGTCAAGGTGAACGCCCGCTTCATTAACAGTGGCCTTAATTTTCCGCCCCCGATAAGAGATCGGAAAGGCATAGCCCTCCCACCCCTTGGGCAGGGTTGGTCGAAGGATCACATGGCCGTCTACCAGTCGAAAGCCACCAAAGCCATAAACCACAGACATCCAGGCACCACCTAAGTTGGCGATATGAAGTCCGTCCTTGGTATTGCCATGGGTGTTGTCCAGGTCCATGCGAATGGTTTCTAAGAAGTATTTGTAAGCCTTGTCGGGCATACCAATCCGTGAAGCCATAATGCCATGGACACAAGCCGACAGGGAAGAATCATGGGTGGTCAGGTCTTCATAGTAGGCATAAGACCGCTTCATGGCCCCTTCACTGGTATAGTCCTCCAACATCATGTGCCCCAAGACTGTGTCCGGTTGCTTCAAGACCTGGTGGCGATAGATGGTCAGTGGATGGTAGTGGAGCAACAAGGGGTAGGCCTCCTTAGGCGTTGCAGCAAAGTCCCACTTTTTCTTCTGTAAAAAAGTGTCGTCTTGCATGTCTAT
>CAYFHQ010000026.1:0-37222 GCA_964342805.1 uncultured Peptostreptococcaceae bacterium
TCATTATAACTTAACTCTTTAGAATTGGTGTCAAACTCTTGGGTCCATTATATTTGGTCCCTGAACGCGTACACTTTGACCCTCCGCCTCAATAGGGTGTCATTCCATTTTCGACACAAACCCATAGAAAAACCCCACCAAGGTGATGCGCCTCAGCAGGGTTCAATCTCAATCCTTTAATTTTCATCCTTATCCATCATGTCATCAAACAATGACAGATACTCCCCATAGCCCTCTGCTTCCATTTCAGCAACAGGAACAAATCTTAGGGCTGCAGAGTTCATACAATACCGGAGACCCGTTGGCTCTGGACCGTCGTCAAACAAGTGCCCCAGGTGAGAGTCTGCATACTTACTACGAATTTCTACCCGTGGTGTCAGGAGGTTATTGTCCAGTCTCATGACAATGTTCTCAGGTTCCAGGGGCTTCACAAAACTCGGCCAACCGGTACCAGACACATACTTGTCAGTGGAACTAAAGAGGGGCTCACCGGACACGATATCCACATAAATACCAGCGTCCTTGTTGTCCCAGTATTCGTTCTCAAAGGGTCGTTCCGTACCATCCGCCTGGGTTACATTGATCTGTAGCTCAGTCAAGGTGGCCAGTACCGCTTCCTTGTCTACATTCTCATAACGGCTCATCTTAGTAACTAGGGTTAGGTCGTCGTCCTCTGTCCAATACTGGCTGAGGAACTGGTCACGACCGGAACCGTTTCTGTAAATCTTATAGCGGATTGGGTTTTTCTTATAGTAATCCTGATGGTATTCTTCCGCCCGATAGAAGCTAGTAAAACGTCTGATTGGTGTGATAATCTCTTTATCAAACTTACCTGAGTCAATCAGGGCCTGCTTGCTGTCTTCAGCGGCTCTACGTTCATCTTCATTATGATAGAAAATAGCTGCTGTGTATTGGAATCCGCGGTCAACAAAACTTCCCCCGTCGTCCGTAGGGTCGATTTGTCGCCAGTATACTTCCAGAAGGTCCTCATAAGAGATCAACTCTGGATCGTAGTAAACCTGAACCGCTTCAACGTGGCCTGTTTTGCCCGAAGCCACATCTTTATATGCTGGATTCACTTCTTCCCCTCCAGCAAAACCCGAAACTGCGTCTTTTACACCCACCAAGTGCTCGAACGGATGCTCCATGCACCAGAAACAACCACCTGCAAAGGTCGCCACCGCCAACTCATCGTAATCCTTCTCATAGTATGCAGCTGACTGTAGAAGCTGTTCGCTACCTGCTCGACTCCAGATATTCAAACCTACATAAGCTACAATGAGTATTGCGATTAAGGCTATGGCCCAGACTTTCTTCGATTTCATTCCATCACATCCTTTTCTCTTATCTATCGTAATTGTACACCGTTTTGGTATATTATTCTGACAATTGAAAGTGATTATCATGGAACTGTAACATGCTTGTTATTGGTGGGTCATAAATGGGTGGGGTTGGACATGGTGTGTTTACAATTGGGGGAGATGCGGGGTTTGCGAGGCCCTTTCGGGGACCATTACGCTATTGATTGGTGATTAATGGCGTATGGACTCATGCCCTAGAGTGGGGATGAGTCCATAAAATTGGATTTGTGATTCTTGTAGAGCACGGTTAAATCCAGTTGTTCCGTACCATTTTATCTTCTATTAAAAGTTCTCCATTTTATATGAAGATCGTGCCAAACTAGATCTCCGCTCTTTGACATCATGTATATCATTTAAGTATAGAAATTGCATATGATTAGGTTTCTTTGAACTTTAATGATGGTGGAATAATAAGTGGATTCTGAAACATTTTATCTGTCACACTAGCTACGATTAAGCTCACCTCTGGTCCAACAAGCCTAGCAACGATATCCTTGTTTTCAAGTATATCATTCTTAGAGAAACACTCATCGAACTCAATCATTTGTTCATGCTCCATCTCAATCTCAAAAATTACTCCTGGCTTAAATCCGACGATTGTTGTGATCATAAGTCGTACAAATCGGTCATCCAATTCGAAAACATTTATTTCAGATTCAGAAAAACTAACAATGCTTGTACCTGTTCCTACAGATTCAGACTTAAGTATCTTACCATTAATGCTGAGGAGAGTTGTTTTACTTTCTAGAATATGCTCATACATTTTTTTCTTCTTCATTCACTAACACCCCTCATTTTTTCTGGACACACTCTTCCATTCTCGTCGAAATATTACTGGCTCAACTGAATACGTTTGATCTTCACTCCAAAATGCATTTTGAACTGGAACTTGCTGTTGTAATCCTTGTATTCCAAACACTTCTACCGGCTTTACTGAACGCACTCGATGTAATTCTGACCTTCCAATCCCAGAAGAGATGTAATGAAGCAATAAAGTATTTAGGCTACACTCCTCACGTTCAGCCTCTCGTGATAATTCTTTATGCAACTTCTTAGGTAGTCGCAATGTAAACTTCCCGCTAAACTCGTTTTCATCTTTATATCTCTTTGGATTTGGGATTTTCCTACCATCCTCTTGAGCTAGCTGAATAATATCACTGGCAACTTCATAAACATCGTTGATCGCTTCTTCTACAGTATCACCATCACCAATACAATCTAGTTCTTCAATTATAGCAACGTATCCACCGCCATCGTCTTCCATCAAAGTCTGTATCACTAATGAATAATCTTTTACATTTATTGTATTCATCGTCCCACACTCCTCATAGTTATTCTTCTAAAATATCGAATTAACCTATTTTACTCTTTCAAGAAGTTTATCGATCAAAGCTATTGCTTTCTTAATGTAAATTGGTTTCACTGGTCTATGCTTAGGTATGTTTACATAGTCTTCAATCTCATTTAAAAGTGGATGAGAGTCAATAAAGTGGCTGCTTCCTCTATTTCTTGAAGTAAACCCATATGCAGTTAGGAGACTGTCAATTACCTCGAAACTAACTCCCTTTGGATTATTTCTGAGCTTTCTTAACTTTTTCTCTTTCGTAGACATAGACACCCCATTTTTACTGGTATTATATATGATACCACCATTCACTTGATTTATGCAACAACATCGAAAGTTCAAATTCATATATATACATTCTCACTCTAATCAAAGTGCGAACAGTGCCACCACTATAATTATACAACATTTTCCATCTGGTATTCTCGCAACTTCTTTACTTATTACCAACTATACAATTCCAATACCCTCCCAACAAAAAAACACCCCACAAAAGAGGTGTTTCACCAAATCCTAATATCCTATTCACCAAACTGCAACCCACCCATATGCACATTCTGTCCTTCCAAGGGTAGCATAATCGCAATCAAATGTCGTCTTTCTTCCTTTTTCCAGTCACATCATAATAATCATACACAAGAAGCCCTGTTACCTGAAGTCCATGGTGGTAGATATCATACCAGCCAAGTTTATCGGCAGGTAGCATGCGAGTCATCCCTACTTCCATACTCTCACTGTAAGCCATACTTTTCATGATAGGTGTACTGTCTAACTGAGTAACTGCATCATGAATTTCCTCCCCAGTATATTGAATCGTGTTCTCATAGGCAAAAGACAAGCTTGTTATCCCAAGCAAAAAAGCCAATAGGAACAGCACCTTGGTTTGCTTCATTGAAACCTCCTTGTTGTATACCAATAACTCATTTTACAACATTTGTATTCCAAGCACCACAAGAAACCGCCCCATAAAGAGGCGGTCAAAAACCACAATCAATAATTAGTATTACAAATCTCCCAACACTCCCTTAACCCCATCAACAGTCCCCTGCTCCAAGACTCGACCAGCAAGTTCCCGAGCCTGGTCCATGCCCATGGCCCGGATCTGCCGGCGGACCTTCAATACAGAAGGTGCAGAAACAGAAAACTCTTGTAGACCTAGTCCCAGCCAAACGGGAACCAGTTTAGGATCAGCAGCCGCTTCCCCGCACATGCCCACAGGGATCCCCGCTGCATTGGCAGCCTTGGTTACCTGGGCCACCAGGCGAATGAGGCCTGGGTGGTAGGGGGTGTAGAGGTCAGCCAGTTTTTCATGCATCCGGTCCACCGCCGTGGTGTACTGGAGGAGGTCGTTGGTGCCAATGCTAAAGAAGTCCACTTCCTTGGCAAAGAGGTCAGCCATCATGGCTGCGGCAGGGATTTCTACCATAATGCCCAGGGGCACCTTTTTGGAAAAGGTCACTCCTTCGCCGGACAGGTCTGCCTCCACCTCTGCAACCAGGGCCTTAACAGCCCTAAACTGCTCCAGGTGGGAGATCATAGGCACCATGATCCGCAGGTTGCCATGGACGCCTGCCCGGAGCAATGCCCGCAGTTGGACCTTAAAGACGTCCGGTGTGTCTAGACAATAGCGCACCGCCCGCCACCCCAGGAAGGGGTTTTCTTCCTTGGGCATGTTGAGGTAGGACAACTGTTTATCACCACCCACATCCAGGGTCCGGATAATGACAGGCTTGTCGCCCATGTCTGTCAGGACCTGCTTGTAGGCTTCATATTGTTCTTCTTCAGAAGGCATTTGAGTCCGGTCCATGTAGAGGAACTCACTCCTAAACAGACCAATGCCTTCACCGTCATTCTCAAGAACGGCTTCCACATCAGACGGCGACCCAATATTGCAGACCACTTCCAGGTGGCTGCCGTCCTCGGTTACGGAAGGGAGGCCAATGAGGGATTTTAGAGACTCCCGGTCCCGGGCCAAGTCGTCCCGTTTCTTGTTAAAGTCGGTCTGGAGCGCATCGTCCGGCTGGTCGTACCAGTGGCCGGTCACCCCGTCAATGGCAATGATCTGGCCGTTTTCTAGTGTTTCCAAGGCCTCCCCTGCCCCAACTACTGCAGGGATTTCAAGGGTTCTGGCCATAATGGCCGTATGGGAGGCAGACCCACCAATTTCCGTGGCAAAGCCCAGGACCATGTCCTTGTTGAGCTGGGCCGTGTCGGAAGGGGTCAGGTCTCTGGCCACCAAAATGACAGGCTCAGCCAGGTTGGCCAGGGAGACTTCCACCACCCCAAGGAGGCGACGGATCAAGCGTCCTGCCACGTCCCGTATGTCCGCAGCCCGCTCCCGCAGGTAGGCATTGTCCATGCCCTCAAACAGGGCAGCCATTTCCTCTGCAGCGTGGTCCACGGCCCACTCGGCATTGACTTCCTTGCCGTCCAGCTTGCCGTGAATGGCACTGATAAACTCTGGGTCGTCCAGCATCATTCGGTGGGACTCGAATATTCTTGCTTCGTCTTCCCCCACATTGACCTTGGTGGTCTCGATAATGCCGTCAATTTCCTCACCTGCCGCCACGATGGCCGCAGCTAGGCGCTCTTTTTCTTCTTTGGGCTCGCACCCCTGTTTCTTGGGAATGCTCACCTCTTGGTCCAGTCGGAGGACTTTTCCGACTGCATATCCTGGCGATGCGCCAATGGCCTTCATTTCAGCCTCCTCTATTTATAGGGTCGCGCAGCCTTCCTCAATGAGGATGGCTACGAGGGTTTCCAGTATTTCCGGGGCGTCGTCCCCTTCCACCACCACGGTGAAGGAGTCGCTGGCAGCGATCACAGCCATGACGTCCAGGACGCTCTTGCCGTTGGCCACCTGGCCACCTGCATGGACCCAAACGTCTCCCGGCCACTTTTCCGCCGCCATGCAAAAGCGACTGGCAGGGCGGGCATGGACCCCGAAGGGGCCTTTGACTTTAAGGACTTTTGAGGACTTGCCCATTAGGCGATCCCCCGATTCTCCAGTCTAGAAGCCGCTGCCTTGTCCATCACAATGGTCACGTTGGGGTGGAGCTGCAAAACGGACGCCGGCAGGTCCTTGGTCACCGGGCCATAGATCATACGGCGAACCGTGTCTGCCTTGGCTTCCCCACTGACCAGCAGGAGGACTTCCTTGGCCTTCATAATGGTCTTAATGCCCATGCTGATGGCCTGCTTGGGTACGTCTGCCTCAGACTCAAAGAATCGGGCGTTGGCATCAATGGTGTCCTGGGTCAGGTCCACCAGGCGGGTCCGCTCTTCAAAGCGAGTTCCCGGCTCATTAAAGCCAATGTGGCCGTTTCGGCCCAGGCCTAAGAGTTGGAGGTCAATGCCCCCTGCCATGGCAATCCGTTCTTCGTAAACCTTGCAGTGGACGTCCACGTCCTCCGGTTGACCGGAAGGAATGTGGGTGGCTTCTGGCTTTACATTGATATGGCTGAACAGGTTGGTCTGCATGAAGCTGTGGTAGCTCTGGTCATGGGCCTCGTCCAGACCATAGTATTCGTCTAGGTTAAAGGTGGTTACTTGGTCAAAACTCAGGTTCTCATTTTTATGAATGGCGATCAAGGCCTCGTAAGTCCCCACTGGGGTTGAGCCTGTGGCCAGACCCAGTACGGAACTGGGCTTGTCTTCGATCTGTCCCTGGATCAATTCAGCGGCCTTGCGACTGAGCTGATCGTAGTCATCCACAACGATTAATCGCATGGTTGCCTCCTTATCACATGGTTTTTCTATACACACTACGTCCAGCAACTAAGGTCTGGACGACATTCATTTCCTTATCAAAGACCACAAAATCTGCTCTTGAACCAGTCCGCATGGTCCCCCGTTTGTTTTCAATCCCCAACAACTTGGCTGGAACCGAGGTGGCCATGGCCAGGGCCTGGTCCCTTGGGACACCCAGGGCCATCATCTTGCGAACGCCTGCGTCCAGGGTCAAAATACTCCCTGCCAGGGTCCCGTCAGCCAGTCGAACAGAGGTCTCGTCCACGGTTACGTCTTGGTCGCCCAAGACGTACTGACCACACTTGAGGCAGGCTGCCTCCATGGCGTCGGTAATGAGGGTGATTTGGTCTGGTCCCTTGACCTTGTAGGCTAGCCTTAGGGCGCCTTCATGGACATGGACCCCGTCCGCTATGACTTCCACGTTGACGTCTGTGTCCAGGGCCGCCCCCACCATGCCCGGGTCCCTGTGGTGGAGGCCCGTCATGGCATTAAAGAGGTGGGTGGTGGACCGGATACCTGCGTCCACTGCTGCCACCGCCTCTTCATAGGTGGCACCCGAATGACCCATGGAAAGAACAATGTCCGGGTGGTTCTTGGTCATATGGGCTATAAAGTCCATGGCTCCCGGGAGTTCCGGTGCCAGGGTCATATAACGAATGACGTCTGTGTAGGCTTCAATATGGGCCACTTTGGGGGTATCCAGATATCGTTCTAAGTGGGCCCCCTTCTTGACCGGATTCAGGTAGGGTCCTTCCAGGTGGGCACCCAAGACTTGGGCACCGGGTAGGCCTACCTCCATGGCAGATCGCACCGTGTCCAGGGCCCTGTAAATGTCTGCCCAGTCCGCCGCCAGGGTGGTGCCTAAAAAGGCTGTGGTCCCCCGCTGGGCGATGGTCATGGACAGGGTTTCCAGGTCAGATAGAGAGGCTGACATGACGTCGGCACCCCCTGACCCATGGATATGGAGGTCAATGAGTCCTGGAGACAGGACCAAGTCTGTGGCATCCATGACCGGGAGGTCTGCATAAGCTGGATCGTCCTTTCGAAGACGGTCAAACTCTGCCTCTGTCGTGAGGGCCTCTATGGTCTCCCCGAAAATGACCACATGCTGATTCAATTCTTGTCCTTCATGGAGAAAAAGGCCGCCACGAATGGCGGCTCTTAGATTAGGCTTCATCAGTGGACTCTTCCTTCTTTTCCACCAACCGGAACTTTTGCCACGGCTGGATCGTGTCTAGTAAGAATACTTCCTCTGGTGCTATGCGTCCCACTACATTGGTGCGACCGCTATTTTCCATGTCCTTAAGGGCAATTTGCATTTCCCCTGCATACCGGGTGTAGAGGTCAGACTCAATCAAAATGTCCCCCCGCTTTATAGGTGGTGTATTGAAGGTCGGGAACCCTGCCCCCTTGTATTTGACACGGCTCTGGGTGGACCGGATCATGTAGGCAGACACGTCTCCCCGGTTGAAATGGGGTTCGTCCACTACAATGGTCTTTTCCGTTGGCGGAATGTCTTCCACCAACTCAACTTTTAATTCCAGTCTATTCTTATTTACCCGGGATAGGGCTTCCAACGCTTGATCCGACGGAAAACAGTTGGCGACAATGACGTCGTCTATAAGGCCTGTGGCAAAAAGGTCCTTGGCTGCAATGTCCATGGGTAGGTTTCGGTGTTCTTCCAGGGTGCAAAGACCCTCGTTGACTGGCCAGGGGCCAAAGGTGTCATGGCCCGCCGACACAAAGGCTGCCGTTCGGATATTTTGAGCCTTGAACTGGGCCGAGCACTTAAGGAAGTGGTCTCGGTCTAGACCCGTATACCGGTGGGGATAAAAGTTATGACAGCCCAGTAGCTTGCTGTGGTCGGGCACATAACTCAGGATGTTTTCCAAATACTTGGTGCCATTGGACATGTTGAGTTCAATGGACAGGCCGGCTTCATTGAGGGTCATGAAGCTTTCTTCCATGCCGGAAAAGCCCAAGTCCAGACGGATTCCCGCTAGGCCTAAGTCCTTGAAAAAGTCCAACTCGTCGTACTTGAGTTCCAGTTTCTCAAAGACCTCAGGGCTCACGTCCGCCACAACGGCCATGCCACGGTCAGCAGCGATCTGGCAGATGGTTTTGAAGTCCTCAAAAAGCGCATCTCCCTTTTCCACTGAAATCAGACAGGTGAAGACCCGGCTAAAGCCCAGGTCTGCGGCCTTGTTGACATACTGGACAAACCGCTCTACCGGGGCCTGGCCCGGATAGACGGAGATCCCTAGACAGCCGTGCATGTGGCACCGTCCTGAGCAAGACGCTGGTGAAGGTCAATGATTTCTTCCGCCAATTGACGCACGGTCATGGCGTTCATTAGGTGATCTTGGGCGTGGATCAGGAGTAGAGAAATCTCAACACCTTCACCACCGGCTTCTGCTTGGATCAGTTCAGTTTGGGATTTATGGGCTGCCGACGCTGCTTCGTCGGCTTGGGTCAGCTTGGCCTGGGCAGCTTCAAAGTTGCCTTTTTTTGCTTCTGCAATGGCTTCCAGCGCAGAGCTGCGGGCGTCACCACTGTGTGTGATAAGGGAAAACACCATGGTTTCCATGTTCATAATCGTCACTCCTATTCGTCTTTCTATCTATTCTTCGATCTTCCAGTAGGCTGGTAGGTCGTTTTTATTCTCTTTTAAAATGTCTTTGACCAGGTCCTTGGCTGTGGTAATGGAGGGAACCAAGGGGTGAACTGCCAAGGCGTGAATGGCTGCCTTTACACTACCTGTTGTCGCCGCTTCAATGGTCCACTGCTCGTAGGCCTTAACCGACTGCATGAGGCCCAGGGCGTCTGCCGGTAGTCCTTCCACATTCATGGGGAGGGCCCCGTGCTTGCCAATGACTGCATTGACTTCCACCACGGCTTCACTGGACAACCCCTGGATCGCACCCCTGTTGGCCACGTTGACCGGGTGGATCTCCCGCTTGTCGTTGTGAATGGCGGAAATGAGAGACACTGCGGCATCCGAATACCAAGCGCCGCCGCGCATCTCCAGCTCTGCTGGTTTTTCTTCAAGACTTGGGTCTTGGTAACGTTTGAATAAGTCTCGTTCGATCTCCATGACCTGGAGGGCTCTGGACCCGTTTTGCTCAAAGGCTTCCTTTTCGTCCTGGAGCATGTGGTCGGTCATGTAGAAGTACCGGTGGTAGGGGCAGGGGATCATGTCCAAATTCTTTAGGAAGTCGCCGTCCCATTCCAAGTCCGGAATGTTTCTCATGGTCATCGATGCGCCGTCTGCCAGCTTTTCAATGACCCCTTGTGTAATGTCCTGGCCGCCATGCCATATGCGGTGGCCCCATACCAGGTGGTTGAGTCCTGCAAACTCGATCAGGAGTTCACTGGCGGGTAGGTCCATAATGGTTGCTATGTTGTTTCTCATGCCAATGGGCACGTTGCAAAGGCCCATGACCTTGATGTTTGTATGTTGCTGCACGGCCTCTGTGACCATGCCTGCTGGGTTGGTGAAGTTGATGAGCCAGGCTTCTGGTGCCAAGTCTTCCATGTCCCTGCAAATGTCCAGAATGACCGGAATGGTCCGTAGAGCCTTGGCAAAACCGCCGGGGCCTGTGGTTTCCTGGCCAATGACATTGTACTTGAGGGGAATGCGTTCGTCCTTGGCTCTGGCTTCCAGGCCGCCCACCCGTAGCTGGGTCATGACATAGTCTGCGCCTGCAATGGCAGACCGCCGGTCTAGGGTTGCCTTTACTTCCAAGTTAAGTCCTGCTTTTGTCACCATTCGGCGGGCCAGGGCTGTGACGATTTCCAACTTTTCCACGCCACCACTGATGTCCACTAAATGGATTTCAGCCACAGGGAGTTCTGCGGCTCGTTGTATGAATCCGTCGATCAGTTCTGGCGTATAAGAACTGCCACCACCGATCACGGCAATTTTCAATTTCTTTTCCATGGTACAAGCCTTTCATGGTTGGTCCCCAAGGTGATGGGGCGTGAAGGCCGGCTGGGTAGGTTTGGGGCCACCCAGCCAATACTCCACAGGGGTTGTATTCATGAATTACGCAGCGTTATTCTGCTTATCTTCGTTTTTTCCTTCTAGTACACCTTGCATGTATACGAATGGTAGGTACATGCCAATGGCTAGGACCAGGTTAATGGCAGCTAGGACGCCGCCCATGTAGTGGCCTGTTGCCAAAATACCGCCTAGGATCGGTGGTGTTGTCCATGGGATCATGGCAATGGTCTTAGGGAAAACACCCGACGCGATTGCCAGGTAGGAGAAACCGGACAGGATCACTGGACCAAATAGGAAGGGAATGAAGTACCATGGGTTCAGTACGATTGGCATACCGAACAGAACTGGTTCATTGATGTTGAATAGACCAGGACCCACACCCAGCTTGGCGATTTCCTTGTCCTGCTTACGCTTGGAGCCTAGGATAATGGCAATCAGTAGACCGATTGTTGTACCGGAACCGCCTAGGTAAACGAATGCGTCCAGGAAGGACTTTGTAACGATATGTGTTGGCTCTAGACCTGCTGCAACTGCGTCCATGTTGGCAGTGATCATAGGTAGAAGCACTGGCTCAACAATGGAACCGATGATCTGAGAACCGTGTAGACCGAAGAACCATAGGAGCTGGTTCATGAAAACAATACCAATTGCCGAACCGAAGGAGTCTGCAACACTTGTTAGAGGAGCTGCAACGTACTTGGCGATGATGGCAAACAGGGAACCTTCTGCAGTTGTTGCTAGGAAAATAGCAGAAAGAGCGAACACAGACAAGGTAATCATGCCAGGGATAAGGGAAGCAAATGATTTCACTGCCGCTGGTGGTACAGATTCAGGCATTTTAATTGTCAATTTGTCAGAACGGGACAGACGCACAAAGATTTCTGTGGAAATCAGGGCAACGATAATGGCTACAAACATGCCCTGTGCGTTGGTATAGGTCCAGTTGATGTTACCCCACGCTGCAAAAGCTTCGCCACCAGGGCTCGTTACTTGTGCAGACTGAGGAATCAAAATAGCAAAGTTGGCTAGGGCCACAACACCCGCACCCAGTGCGTTGGCGTCATAAGACTTGGCTAAGTTATAGGCTACAGTAAATACGAGGAACAACGAGATAACGGCGAATGACCCCCACCAAATGTTACCTCCAAAACTCTTCCACGTTGGGATCAAGTTTGTCATAAACTCTTGATAAGCCGGAACCGGCAGATTGTTAATCAATACTGCGAATGAACCCGCAATAATCAGTGGCATTAGGGCCACAAAGCCATCTCGAATGGCAACCAGGTGACGCTGTCCGCCAATTCGGCCAGCCACCGGTACAAAATATTTTTCTAGGAAATTAATAATTCCTTGCATCATTCTCCCCCTTCCAGGATATATGCCAAACCGCTTCATGCTGCTCCGCGCGCGTTTCGAAATCAACAGAATCGGCGGGGTTGACCATAACAATACTTCAACTATGCTACTCACCATGGGCTGTCCCATGTTCTTACCAGTTGCCTCCCACAGCAACCGCCTTGCTTGGCTCAGGGATTGTTCCCTAGCCCATCAAGTCCAGTGCAGTGTCCAAAACTTTTTCACCATTGAGGGTACCGTAGTGAACACTGTTAATGATCTCCACCGGAGCCGCCCCACCCATGAGTTTTTCAACCTTGGCTTTAATGAAGCGAACCTGGGGACCTAAAAGTACAACGCCAGCGTCCGTATGGTTTTTGGCTTCTGACTCAGCAACTGCTAGGATTTCTACATCTAATTGTCGATCTGTCGCCGCAGCCTGCATTTTTTTCACCAACATACTGGTGGACATGCCTGCCGAGCAAACTAGAAGAATTTTTTTCATTGTGCTCCTCCTTCAAAATGCCGGGCCAGTAGGAGAGCGCCTACGGCTGGCTCATATAGGGGCAAGTGAGGCTTCACACCGGGAAGCACCTTCTTGATCCCCGCAATTACCCGATTTCGGTAACGATCTGATTTGGTCACGAGACTGCCGCAAAGGCCTAAGGAAAACTCCTTTGTCCCGATTTGTTTGCTGAGGGCTTTTACCATGAGGACCACTTCGTCCACCTGGTCTGCCACAATTTGATCCGCCACAGCGTCTGTCTGGGCCGCTGCAATCACCACTGGCGCCAAGGCTGCCACATGTTCCTTGGAGGCCCCTTCCCCATATAAAAATGGAATAAGATCGTCAATGCTTTCTTGGGAAAGGTAGTCCTTCACATCCTCCGTCAAGGAGGTCTGCGGCTTCCTGCCGTCCTGGGCCATGGTAATGGCTCTTACGGCCTGAATGCCTAGGGCATATCCGGAACCCTCGTCCCCGATCAAGTGGCCCCAGCCCCCCACCCGGCTGATTTTGCCGTCTGGGTCAACTGCTGTAGCAATACTCCCGGTTCCACAAATGAGGACGCCTCCATGGAGGCCGCCATTAGCCCCAGTTAAGGCACCCACAGCGTCATTGCAGACCGTCAGTTTACCGGTATAGCCGGCCTTGCGAAATGCGGACTCTATAAATGCTTCATCGCCGGGGGTGTCCACCCCTGCACCGCTAAAGCATATATGTTGTAAAGAAGCGTTTTCCTCAGCGTCAAAATGGTGGACGATGTCCGCAATGGCTTTTTCCACTGCTTGATCGCCTACACTATGGCGGTTGGTCGGTCCCAGTTCCAAAGTCCCCAGCACATGGTCTGCGCCAGTACCCCAGACAGCTTGGGTTCCTGTTCCTCCCCCATCGACACCAATATATTGCTTGTCCTTTTCACCCTTAGTCATGATCCCAGTCTTACTCATGGGCCAGACGGGTGTTAAAGAGTTCTTCAAGAGCTACCACAGCGTCGTCCTCGTCGTGGCCGTCTGCCTTGATAACCAGTTCGTCACCGTGGCTGGTGCCCAGGCTGAGAATGCCCATGATGGACTTGCCATTGACTGCTTTGCCGTCTTTTTCTATGAAGATTTCTGATTTGAACTTTTGTGACAGGGCTACCAGCAATCCTGCAGGACGTGCGTGCAAGCCCGATTTGCTTTTTACTTGTACTTTTTTCGTTTGCATGTGTGCCTCCTTTGCACAAGTATATATTGCATAGGTCATGCCAAAAGTTCATAAAAACGGCTCAAAAATGAAAAAAGTTTTTCTATTTTTGGCTCTTTTTTCAGATGCGGTTTGGTTAAACACCTTGTCAAACCTGACTTTCACCGGGTTTGCCAACCGGGCTGTGTTTTGGGTGAATTTTCTGTTTTTGCTCGGATTTCTTTTGGTTTTAGCAGAAATCGCTCCTTTTTTCCTGGGATTTTGGAGTGATTTTCTCCTGTATTTGTTGCACACAAGTTTTGCACACTGTGTTTAGTGTGTAGTTTTTGATCGTTTCGTGCACACTTGCACACAAATTAACTGAAAGTTGCCTCATTTCCCCTTCCAGTATTTACTCTTTCTTAATATTTACCCCTTATACTGAGTAAAAAATGCCTAAGGGGGACATATGGGAATGATAAAGAGAATGATAACGCTAGGCCTGGTGGCGGTTTTAGGGGTGGCAACCTTGGCCGGATGTGGTCAGCCACCAGAACCAGAGGCCGAAATTGTGAGCCGGGAGGAAGTCTCTACTTATAAGAAGTATGCTGATCGGGTCGTCACGGAAGCCATAACTTATACCAGTGACGGGCTCAAGATCAAGGGCTACATATTAAGACCTAAAGAGTATGAGGGACAGCTCCCTATCCTGGTCTACAACCGAGGTGGTAACCGGAACTTTGGGAAGATTGTCCTGGAGAAGAGCAGTACCCTGGCCTATATGGCAGAAAAGGGCTACATGGTGGTCGCCTCCCAATATCGTGGTGGCGGAGGCAGTGAAGGTGAAGACGAGTTCGGTGGTGCAGACGTAAACGACGTCACCAACCTCCTCAAACTCGCCAAGGACCTGCCTGAAACTGACCCCGACCGGGTCTTTATGTTCGGTGCCTCCCGGGGTGGCATGATGACCTACCAGGCCCTACGGAACCGGGACGACGTATTGGCAGCAGCCGTCAGTTGCGGCCTGTCTGACGCTAGATTGGGTTATGAAGACCGCCTAGACATGCAGGACGTCTACAGGGAATTAGTTGGAGGGTCACCAGAACAAAAGGAAGCCGCCTACTCCGACCGGTCCATGGTCGACTGGGCAGACACCCTGTCCACCCCCTTCCTCATTCAGCACGGAACAGCCGACAAACACGTGGCTTTCTCCCAAGCTGAAGCAGCGGTAGCCAAACTGGAGGAGAACGGTATAGCCGTTGAGTTTAAAGTCTATGAAGACGCAGACCACTCCTTCTCAGGCAAGTGGAAGGAAATGATCGACACGGTTTTGGTTTACTTTGGTGAGAATGGAGGCGTGGTCTATGAGGTGGCTGAGGAATAGGACTTATTAAGACTTGATACGTTTTACGACTTATATTTTTAAGCTCAGCACGTAATTGTAGATGATTTTCTAATTAAAGTGACATATAGAGGTCATGTGTAACATTCACCGATCGAGATGCGATACAAGTTGTACAACTTGTTCATCTTGTGTTATAATAAACCTGTAAGAGGTGAACATAATTCTTGGAAAGGAGAGAGGATAATGATATTTTGAACTGACACATCATAACCATTCAGGTAGAAGCCTAATACTACCGGCCCAAACCAAAATCACAAACCGCTACCACATCAAACTTCTTTAATTTAATTGATGATGGTTGAAGCTTATAAGAGGATAAGATTGCGGACAATATCAGTGAGGAATTAGGCCTATATTGAGGAGGAATCATGAAGAATTTAAGGAGTATTAATATGATAAGTTTTTTTTGAAAGGAGATGATTAATGGAATAGTAATTAAGGAGGAGAGTAAATGAGTGCAATTAGAAATAAGTTAGAGCGTTATGAGAGTATAAAATCATTAGGTATGGCACAGGCAAGAAAAGAGTTTTCAAACGTAATTAATAGTAGTGTCAACGATGATAAAATATCCGTCATTTCTCACGGAAAGATGTTGAATGCAAAAAATGCATATGTAATTGGTGAAGAAATGTTGAAAGATATTTTGAAGTTTATCAGGTTCAATCCTCTTATTGAACATGTAGATGGCGATGTTCAGATTTCTTACGAAGATTTTGGTTTTTATGGTATCGGCAATAACATGGAAGACGCTACTTCTGATCTGCTCGAATCAGTCAAATACTTAGTTGTGGACTATTTTAGCGAAGATCAATTTCCGATCAATATGCGATACGAAAATACACGAAAAGTTCATCCGTACTATCTGAAACTAGCAACATGTCACAATGATGCATGCTTAAGAGAGGCATTGGGGCTGCAACACTCGTAGTTCAAGGAAGCAGGATCCCTATATGCATGATATTAAGTTCGGTTCTTTGATTAAAGTCTGCGAAAAGATGGGCTTAACTCAAAGAAATGGAAATGGCTCACGAGTAATTTACTCAGGAGTTCACAACAACAATTATGTAAACATCAGTATCCATGTCCACAAAAAAAGTAAGAGCATTCCAAAAGGAACGCTCAGAAAGGCCATAAAAGATTTAGGTTTCGAGTCGGTTGATGATTTACTAAAGTTTATGGCAGAAAATAAAATTAAATAAACATACAATATACCATGTTGCCGCATGGTATATTTTTGTGTCAATAACTTTTTATCACACTATTTAGAGTATGTCAAACTCACAAAATAGTATATTTGAGCAAAACGACTTTTCCTACGTATCGCGTTTTCTGCAATTTAGAACCCCTTATACATTTATGTAAAACGATAATTTTTTATTGTTTTTCGATAAAACTTGTTGATTTTTGGAATTATTAATACTATCATGGCTGTAATGGAGGTGACGGAAATGGAAGATAAAACAGCATTGGATTTGGTTCGTACAGGTATGTATATTGGACGGTTGATGGTGGTGGTCATGGTCATATTCACCCTAGCCTTTCTACTAAGTCCGGCAGAATAGTTTGACTATGAAGTGCAAGGTGGCTCTACAAACTTTCAGTACACCTCTCCATTGGGTTTATTTACTGGTCTCAGGCTGTCAGACAACATAATACAAGGACAGGCTGACCAGCTAAGTCCCAAGCTCATGTTGGTATTGGGGACTCTCATGATTACCTTGCCCAGTCTCTTTCTCGCAACAAGGGCCCTGAAAATTGTTAGTAACATTACCAACGACTATTTCGTTGAGAAACGTCCCTTCCAGCTAAGGCACGCCAAGAACCTAAGGCAGGTTGGCTGGTGGATGATGATCGCTTCCATTGTATGTAAACTCTCGCTAACAATCATCGTCAGCATCCTTGCAGGCACTTGGAAGCTCAACATCCTAGCCCTTATGCATTGGCCTGGACTCTTCATTTCTGCCCTTTGTGCCTTGTTCTCTCGCTTTATTGAGCATGGGGTTTATTTGCAAGAAGAAGTGGATCTCACCGTCTAACCTAGCGCTGGGGCGCATCTTTTCGTATAATTGCTAGAGGGTTGATGTGTGTGAGGAGTCGTGACGATGATTAAAGTTAAGCTAGACCGCATGCTTGTGGAACGAAATATGAAACTCAGCCAACTCTCGGAGAGGGTTGGGATTTCCATAGCCAACTTGTCCAACTTGAAGACCGGCAAGGGCAAGGCCATTCGCTTTACCACGCTCAATGCCTTGTGCAAGGCCCTGGAATGTCAGCCGGGAGACTTGATGGTTTATGAAGAGGATGCGGAATAAAAAATAAGGGAAGGTACTCGCAATGAGTAACCTTCCCTTTTTGCGTTTCTATGTAATAGGTGTTAGTCGAAATGCTCGAAATCAACCTAGTCTTGATTCAAATAGTCCCCTACAAAATCCCCATACAAGTCTCGAAACTCCTCCCGTAACATGCCAAAACACACGATGTCGTGGTAGTCACCCTTGGAATAATGACTCTTACGGAGCCTTCCTTCGGTCACGTAACCCATGGATTCATGGAGTTTGATGGAGGCATGGTTGAAGTCATAGACCTTGGTTTCCACTTTCCGAAAACCCCGCTCTAGAAAGTAGTACCTGAGAAGTAGCTTCACCGCTTCCCTTGCATATCCATTGCCCCTATAAGCCTTTTTGATACCCAGACCATAGGCAAAGGTTCCGTAGGTGGGATTGCAAGAATGGGTGTTGATGTTTCCAACGGGCACCCCGTCAGCGTTCTCAATAATGTAGAAAAAGTCGTCATTATGGGGATTGGATTTGCTGAGTTTTTCAACCCGCTCAGTCATATTGGCCTTGCTAATGGGCTGTAAAAGCCGGTCTCCATTGCGCTGGGCATTGGTGTCTACCACTTCCTCTGCCATAAAATAATTGTCCAAATCGCTCAGTTCAACGGCCCTGAGCCGAACCCTATCTCCCTGCCACATATTCATGGGTCACCTCCACTAATTTGTCTGTCTGCTCTATATGGTCCATGGCCACTGTGTAGGCCTCTTCGAAAGACTTGCAGTGTTCAAGCTTGTCCTTGTAAGTTGCCAATTTGGTCTCAAACTGGGGCCGGTCCTCTTCAAACCCCCGGGTCCACCGGTACATGGCCTTTAGCATTTTGACTGTCGGCTTATAATGACAGGCCTCAATGCCCAAAACCTGTTTCACAAACCGGGTCAAGATGCGCCTTTTGCGCAAGGCCAACGGGGGATCTAAAAATATGACCTTGTCCGCATGGGTCAATACTCGGTCACAGGACTTACGATAGGTCCCTTCAATGATCCAGCTTTTTTCTTCATTGATCTCTTCAATCACAGCCAATTGCTCCTGGTCTGAACGTTTCCGACGACCCTGGTCTGTTTTCTCATGAACAATCACGTCAACTTCATGGTGACTGATCCCTGTTTCCTTGGCTATTTGTTTAGCTAGTGTTGTTTTACCGCTGGCTACGATGCCGATGATGAAGATTTTTGCCATGGGGCCTCCGATTTGCTTTTCTACCTCTCAGTATACATTAAAATATTTTAAACGTCGACGAAATACTTATTCAGATGCCACGAAACCTTTACTTAGAAAATCGCGGTTAACCCATGGGTAAACAATCTTATTAATCATCAAAAAACCCCTGCAATTTTGATCGCAGGGGTTTTGTATTGCATATTATTCATCTAGTTTTAGGGCCTTGCGCATATCTGCTCGATAGGCAACCAAGTCTTCAAAGGTATGCAACCAGGCCACTTTCTGGTCCTTGACGTCCCCTCCAGTCGGCTTGTCTTCAAAGACAAAGACACGGAAGGTCTCAGCAAAGTCTTCTTCTGGATTGGTGGCTGCATAATCAGACACAAACTGGTCCGCGTACTTATCATAGAAGGCCAGGGCGCCCTCACCAGATTCGTCGCTTGGGTCAACTGCCTCTTGGAACTCCTCGTAGATATCCGTCCAGAACTTCTGGAAAAAGAGGTTGAGGTAGGACTTTTTCGCCAAAATACCTTCTTCATTTTCATAGGTTCCCGTGGACTCTTTTTGCATTTGACTTGCGTTGAGACTAAGTAGGTGGGCAAACTCGTGGACAATGGTTGTGTCAAAGTCTGCGATATACTTGCCCTTTGCATCAAAGGCGTCATTAATGTCCAGAGCCATGCGGAACTTGGTCAGTTCATCATTCTCCTGGGCCACATAGGCCAGGGTATTGTTGACCCCGTCAGAGTTGATGACCAGGTACTGGAGGTACTTCATTTGATCAACAGGGATTAACTGCTGGGTCTTGGCCACCAGGAAGCGGTATTTAACCATGTCCTCTTTGGTGATTTTGCTGGTGTCTCCAACTATGGTCATCTGGGTCCCATTGACTTCAAACTTGGCATACTGGACACCACCCGTCTCCACTTCTGATATGACGTCGTTGGCGTCAAAACCTGCCTCCGTCAGGAGTTTCTCCAGGTCTTCATAGGCCTTGTCTAGGTCTCCATTCATGTCACCAGACTCATTTAGATCATTAATGGTCTTTTCTAGCTCTAGGATTTTGTCCTTTTGAGCAGGGGTGAACTTGCCTTCGTTCATGTCAATGAACTCCTTAAAGGATGTTGCGGCTATACGAAGGCCGAAACTGACTTGAAGGGCCTTCAGCTCAGCATAGAGGTCGTCCACTAAGTCGGCATCCATGTCTGACCCTTTTTGTTCTTCTTCGTTGATCTGGTCCAAATACTTTTGCACCTGACCCAGTTGATCGCTGGTTAGCTTGGTTTTATTGAAGCCCAAGTAATCATCTAGGGTCCAGGGTTCAGGAATGGCGTCATCGGTTGACCCAGCCTCTTCGTCGTCAGGTGTTTGGGGGTCAGGTTGACCCTTATCAGCGGCCGCATCTTCTTCTTCCCAAGTGAGGTTTAGGGCGTCGTCCAGATCGTCATAGAGCTGGTCCAGGACAGTGTTGGAGGCGTCTGCCCCCTTTTGCTCTTCCTTGTTAATGGCGTCGATGATGGGCTGGGCCTTGTCCACTTCCTCGTCGGTGAGGTCGTCCACCAGGTCGCCCACGTAAAACTCCAAGGTTAGGGGTTCAAAGTTAGGGTCCGTTGGTGTCTGGTCTTGGGTGGTGGCTTCTTGGGTTTGTTCGATCTTTGTCGGTTCTGCCTCTGGCACAGGAACTTCCGGTGCTCCCTGACACCCACTTAGGGCCAGGGTGGATATGAGAATGGCAATCCATAGTTTTTTCATTGTATGCTCTCCTTCATCAGGTTTATACCACGTTTTTGCGCTTTGATTACATGGAGTATAGCAAGTCTTGCTTATGTGAACGTGAATGGAACCTTAAAGGGGCCTTAAAGTTGGGGGATGTGGGTAGGGATTACCCACAATAAAAAAATATGGGTAAAAAAATCGATTTTTTACCCATATCTGCTGTAGTTAAGAAACCCCATTCTCCACCACCATATGACAAACATAAGCCACTTCATGGTCTCCAATGGAAATTCCAAAGGCCTTTTCAATCCCCCTGATCTCGTCTCTTACCAAGTCAAAGGCGGCCCCATTATTCAATTTAAAGTCTGCTAGATTATCAAAGGCAGTTTCTTTGCCTCCACTCTTTAGCTTGTCCACCATAAAGCCCAGGTGAAGCAATATCCCGGTTTTCACGTCAGCCGTTAGGCGGACTTCCATTCGTCCCGTAACAGCGTCAAGGAAGCGAAGAATCCGGTCGGCTACTTGTTGGCCGTCCACTTGGTTGAGGTGGGCCTGGAGGGACTTGCCCACTTGCATGAAGGCCACTTCTTCGTCTACCTTTTCCTGGAGGGCTTTTAGGCCCTTTCCACCCAGGAGATCCATGGCAGAAATAAAAGGAATATCATCGGTGGGGACGTCCATGGTGCCCACTACCGCCAATATCCGGTAGTTTTGCTTAAGAGCGTCCAGTTCCTTCATAAAGGCACTCTTGTTGAGGATGTTCAGGGTCTTGACGTCAAAGGACTCCCGGTGGTTGAGTTGCTTGTCTAAGACGTCCTGAAGGCGGGCTGCCGCCCCTTCTCCTGTAAAGCAGGCTGTGACGATGAGTCTGCGCAACTGCTTTTCCTCCTGGGAAACCGTCTTGGGTGATTGACGACCCTGGCGGCCTCGACAGCCCTCCCATATGTCGTGGAGGTCCCTGCCCAACATGGCCTTCCGGCCTGCTTCAATGACCAGGGGCGTGGAGGTCATGTCTACGGTTCGTACCCTGACCCCAGTTTCTTCACTGAGCATGGCCCCAAAGTTCATGAGGGACCCCATGTCCACCATGAGAAGGACACCTCGGCCTTCGTCCATGGCCAAAATGGTCTCCTTGGCCATGTCGTACATGGCTTCCGCCGACATGGACAGGGGCATGTCCAGGGCTTCCACCTGGTCGGACCCTATGAGGGTGTTGGCCACATGGACCATGGAAGAGGCTGTACTGGGCCCGTGCATGATGACTAGGACACCTACTTTGGGTTCCTCAGAAGTGTCAAAATCCAAGGAGTCTGCCGCAAAGAAGAGGGTCAGGTAACCGATCTCGTCTAAAGGCACCTGGATGTTATAGAGGAGCTCAATCCGCTTGGACTCCTCCATGGCCACCACAAAGGCGTCCGCATACTTGCCCCGCACCTTGTTGAGGTTGGGGTGGTAAATGGTCTGCCCCTGCTGAATCCGAGCTATGGACCCATTGAGGTGGAGGGCCAAGGCAAAGACCACCTTTTCGTCGTAGGCCCTGTGGAGTTTGGCCCCGGCACTGCGGAGCATGGTTTCTGTCAGGGTCAGGATCTCCGGATCGATCACCTTTTTTAACTCGTCCGTGTGAAAACGACCCGGTATGGTGGACATAAACTCCTGGAAATAGGTGTCGATATCCACGTTTAAAATTTCTTGGATGCGCTCTTGCCCCATACCATCTTGACGGAGGTCTTCAATTTTCTGCTCAATGACGTCGTAGTAAAGGGTTTCTTCCCCTTCCACCCAAACGGGTTCAGGCTGGGCGACTGTAACGGCAGTTTGTAGAGGAGACTGGTTGAACTTGAGTAGGTCGTCGTGGGACCGAAGCAGGTAGTCCAGTTCATCCCGGTTGTCCTTGAGCCGCATAAGACCCCGTTTGACGTGTTGGGGAATGTCGTTTTGGTTGATCAGTATATAGTGCTCTCCTGAGGACTTATAGTTGAGGAAGGCCTTGGCGCAGGCCAACTGAATATCACTGCGAAGTTGCCCAATGTTGTTGGGGCAGTCGTAGAGCAGGAAGGAGATCATGGAATTCTTGTTCATCCATATGCTCTTACCAATCCGCTTGGACTCCTGGGACACAAAGTGTTCAATCAGGGTAAAGCGTTCATGGATGGACCGGTCTTTGAGGGCCGGCAGGGTAATGACCATGGGAATCCGGCGGGTAAAGGTCCGCAGCAAAAAGGACCCCGGTTCTTCCGTAGTGGCTGCAATAATGCGGACAGAGGCACTTTCTGTGGCCCCTGCCTCACCCAGCTTACGGAACTGGCCCGTGTCGATGAAGGTAAAGAGCATTTCCTGGCCCTGGGGTGGCAGTCTGTGGACTTCGTCCAGGAAGAGGACACCACCGTCAGCCTGACGGATCAGGCCGTCTCTTTCCTTGTCAGCCCCAGTGTAGGCTCCTTTTTTTACACCGAATATCTGGCCCATGACCAACTGGGGATTGTCCGCATAGTCAGCACAGTTGAAGTGGATAAAGGGACTCTGCCCCCCGATCTGACCAGAAAAGACAGCAAAGTCATGCATGACCTGGGCAAACATGGACTTGCCCACCCCGGTTTCCCCCAGGAGCAGGGTATGGAGGCCCTTGGGCGGGTACATAATGGCGGCCTTGGCTTGTTGTGTTGGCACTTGAAGACTGTCCCGGGCACCCACAAGACCTTCAAAGGGGTCTCCCTGGCCCAGTTCGTCGGCCATGGCACCCTCTTGGTTGAGTCCACCAGGCTCTTGCTTGCCACCATGAGTGGCATTATTAGCATTAGGCCCTAGTTGTCCTTCCACCACCACAAAGCGGACCGGACGTCCAGGCTCTTTTGCGACCAAGCCTTTTTTCACTAACTGGTTCAGATACCGTGAGATCGTGCTACGGTCTAGGCCAGTGAAATCGCTCAGTGCGGCTGCATCTGCCGCAGGCGTATGGTTTTGATTGTATTGCTTCAGGGCAGATAAAATCTGCTCAATTTTCCCCATGATTGTCTCCCTTTTGCTGGCCCAACCATGACATGTGGGCCTGGGTATACAAGAAAGACCGCAAATGAATGCGGTCTGATTGTCGTCTCTTACCTTGCCCATGGGCAAGTCTCTATGTATACCTTCATTCTACGCGGACAGGCGTTCTCCTTCTGGTATATATTTTTTTGTTACGAGGAGGATGACAAACCATCCCACCAAGAGGACGCCTTTAAAGACGCTGGACATGGAAATGGACCACCATACCCCTTCCAGTCCCAATAGTGATGCTTGAGACAGCAAGATGGCGAACGGCACCCGCAGTCCTGTGAACAGGATACTAATCACGCTTGGGGGCACTGTTTTGCCTAGGCCGTTAAAGGCACCGGCCGTTGAAATCTCCCAGCACATGAAAAGCTGAGACAGGCCAAGGATTTGCAGGTAGATCGTACCCACGGCAATGGCCTCAGGTTCTGGTATAAAGAGGGCCATGAGGGGCTTGGCGCCAAAGATCAGCAAGGACGTGGCAAAAATCCCAATCACGGTCATAATGCCCATGGCACTGATATAGCCTTTTTTGATCCGTTCCCATTTGCCAGCGCCGAAGTTCTGGCCAGTAAAGGCACTGAGGGCTGTGGAGAAGCCGGAAGCGGTCATCCAGGAAATGGCCTCAATTTGTGAACCCACTTTTTGCACGGCAATGGGAACTGGGCCCCAGGCGGCAATAATCCGGGCGATGAACATGGCAAAGACCGTAAAGGCACCACTTTGGACCCCAACAGGGAAACCGGTTTTAATGACAAACCGCATGGACTCCATGTGGGGTTTTCGGAACATGGAAAAACTAAAGACCGGGCTCTCCTGACGGCGGCGAACCACCATGAAGATTACCGTAACGGTCATTTGAGCAATAATAGTTGCCAGGGCTGCACCAGCCACGCCCATGGCTGGAATCGGACCCAAACCAAAGATCAGGAGGGGGTCAAGGACAATGTTCATGACCAGGCCTGTGGTGTTGATCAAAAATGGGGTCCGGCTATTACCTGCCCCGTTGAAAATACCCGAAAGAACAGGGTTGGCAAAGTAAAAGGGAATGCCAAGGGCAATAATACTCAAATAGGTAATGGCGTCGGAGACCACCCCAGCGTCATCGATGTTAAAGAAGGCAATGAGGGGCTTCCTAAAAACAAAAAGGGCTAGGCCGAAGAGGACACCGTTGAGTAGGTTGACCTGCATGGCGCTACGGGCGTATCTTTTTGCCCCTTGGACGTTATCCTTTCCAATGGCTTGGGCCACGCCAACTTCTGCCCCGATTTGAGCCATTCGGACAAAGGCCATGGCCAACCAGGTGTAAAAGCCTGCGGTTCCCACTGCGGCAACGGCCTTGGCCCCAACACGACCAATCCAAAACATGTCGGTTAGGTTGTAGGCCATTTGCAGGAAGGACGTGCCCATGATGGGCAGGGCCAGCAATATGAGATTTTTGGTTATTTTTCCTTCTGTAAGTTTCATCGTTTTCATTTTCTGCCTCATCTACATGAATTCATGCTGTCTGCGATCTGAAGATTGCTTCTTATATATACCACTTTGTGGGTGGTAGACTCTATAATGTTTCGATTCCCGAAAAGATCAGGTCAGTTTATGTTAATAGAGGACGGGGCCAATGTCAATAGATTGGACGTGAAAAGACCAATAGACGCCTCCCGTATGGAACGCAGGAGGCGTCTATTGGCTGAAAGCAGGCCAGCATTACGGATAATGCTTCCTGTTTTCTATATGAAAGCTTTCGGATGGTCTATGCCATGGCCTCCAAAGACAGGAGACTGATGGACCGGTTAATGTCCTCTGGAACGGCTTGGAGTCCCCTTTTCAGGCTATCAGGGTCTACTAATAATCGTTCAGCAGAGGCTGACTGGAGGCCCAGGCCCAGGTCCATAATTTCTATGGGGTTGCCGTCACCTGCAGACAGGTTGAGGGGGCTGGCGTCCTGCAGGAGAAAAATGGACTTGTCCCCATAGGTGAGCATGTCTACACCGGCCTTGACGGTTTCCACCGACTGGGCCTGGTCTTTCAGGTCCTGGGTGTTGATCTCCAAGCCATAGTGGCCTGAGTTGGCAAGGATGACCCCCTCTTTAAAGAATGAGATGTGGCTGGCATTGATCACATCGAACCGACCGGTTACTGTGATGACTACGTCAGCCCTGGGTAGCAAGTCCTCCAAGACACCAACCTGGTGGCCTTCTGCCTTGGCCTTGAGCTGGAAGACAGGGTCAATGTCGTACACCATTGTTGAAGCCCCCAGACCCTGAAACTTCTTGGCGATCCCACTGCCACACCAACCGTAACCAATAACAAGAATGTGTTTACCACCAACCAGCAGGCTGGTATTGCGCATAAAGCCGTCCACCACAGACTGGCCCACCCCAATGGCATTCTCCAGCAACTGCTTGAGGGGGGAGTCATCAATGACAATAATGGGGAAGGCAGGCGCAATCTTGGCGTCTTCAATGAGCAACTTACCCGACCGGGTTTCCTCGTTACAGCCCTCCGGTACCCAGTCTCGATCTTTACTATGGTAGGCCAAAGTTAGGCTGGCCCCGTTATCCAGGAGAAGATGCGGTTTTTCCCCTAGAGCTTTTTCCAGATAAACTTGGTGGTCTTCCATGGTGTCTTGTGTCTTGGCAAAGACCGTGACCCGGTCCAGGCTGGCCAGGTAGGCAGCTGTGTCTGCCTTGGTTGTGCCCAGACAGCCCACCAGGTAAATGTGGTCTGCACCACCGGCCAGAAGGCCTTCAATCCAGTAGGCTGTTTTGGGTTCTACGTGCATGCATATGGCGATGGTTTTTCCTTTAAAGGTTTGTTCTTTTTCATATTTTTCCGATAGGGACCTAATGATGGGCATTTGGGACCGGAACCAAGTCATCCGGTTTGCCCCTGCCAGGGCAAGTTGTAGATCATCAACGATTGAATTCATGGTTACCACCTTTCTCGACCTTGTCTTTACGGGTCCAGTATACTGTGGCATACTGGTAGGCAAAGAGGACAAATGTCCGCGGAGGTGGAAAATGATTCGTGAACAGAACCCCAAACTACTACAAGAAGCCATTTCACAATTTGCACTGGAAGGGATATTTGATGGTGTTTTAGACCAGGTCTCCTTCCATTCCTTTGAGCCTGGGGAGTTTATCCTCCATGAAGCGGAACCACCTGCCTACTATTACTTCCTGATCAAGGGCAAGGCCAAGGTCATACCATCTTCTGAGAATGGGAAGATTGCTCTACTTGACCTCCTCACCCCCCTGGACCTCTTGGGAGATATTGAGTTCATCCGCAGTGAGGACAACTATTACAGCGTCATGTCCATTGACCATACAATCCTCATTGCCCTGCCCATGGAGGTGGTCAAGCGGTCCTTGAGGGACAATGTGGCCTTTAACCAAATGGTCTCCCGGGTCCTAGCTGAGAAAATCAGGACCCTGTCGGTCAAATACTCACGGACCATGCTCTACCCACTGAAAAATCGTTTGGCCCGCTACTTGATCGACCACAAGGGGGACCAAGGCGAGATCATGGTGGACATACCCATGGAACAAACAGCGGACTACTTTGGCATTACCACCCGCCACCTCCGGCGGATCATGTCAGAATTTGAAACCGACCAGGTCCTCAAGCGGTCCCGGGGCAAGGTCATTATTTTGGACATGGACCGGTTGGAGGCCTTTGCCTCCTATCTATAGGGGCAATTCCATTTGTTGACCGGACATTTGTCCTGTCGACCAAGTGGTTGGCGACATACAATAGTGTTGAGTAAAACTCATTGATAGACATTTCTGTAGAACGAAGATAATTGCATGAATACGAGCCTTAGATAGATGAAAGGAAAAGCCATGGAAACCATTATCCAAAAGACCAAAGCCTATATGAAGGAAAAACAACTGGGAGAAACCACAGGCCATGACTGGTGGCATACGGACCGGGTCCACAAGATGGCCCGACGGATTGCCCGCCAGGAGGCTGGAAATATTAATATGAACGTGGTGGAACTGGCTGCCCTCCTCCATGATATTGAGGACTGGAAGTTCAATGACGGAGACGAAACGGCGGGCCCTCGGGCTGCCAAGGCCTGGCTGAGTGATTTAGGGGTTTCTGAGGATATTCAAGACCATGTGGCGGATATTATTATCCATATGTCCTTTAAGGGCAACAAGAAAAAAGGGGCCATGAAGACCATCGAGGGCCAGATTGTCCAGGACGCTGACCGCCTAGACGCCATTGGGGCCATTGGCCTTGCCCGGATGTTTGCCTACGGGGGCAATATCGACAACGAGATTTTTAACCCTGAGATCACTCCTCGACTGGAAATGAACTCGAAAATCTACAAGGACAAGTCCATCAAGTCCTGCTCCTTTAACCACATGTATGAAAAACTCTTCTTCCTGAAAGAGCTCATGAACACAAAAACGGCCACAGAAATTGCCCAGGAACGCCATGACTACCTCCTGGACTTTGCCAAGCGGTTTTTGGAGGAGTCTGAGTATACGGAGAGTGTTCACTATGACATGCTTGAGGATTTTATGAAGTAACAAAAAAGAAGAAAACCCTTCATCTTTGGGGAATGAAGGGTTTGAGGGGTGCTTGTTCAAGCGGTGTTACGTTGATACTCGTGTTAACGCTATATCAATACGATGTTTTCGTTATCTACTTAGTATGTGCTTACTGGAATAGACGTGGATCAGCAGCAGCTAGACGCTGGTTTTCTACGTATTCACGGATCGCACGATCCTGAGCTAGACGACGAGTGAAGTTCTTCGTTACTGCTTCTGTTGCCTTGTTAAACATTCTGTTCATGGATGCCATACGACCTTCCTCCTTATATCATTTCCGGTTGTCTAAAACCCTTTGTTCTAGAAACCTATACAAAACCATTTACAAATCGTTTTCGGAAAATGTTTGTTGAGAAGTTTTCCGATTCCTTATTACACCCTCAGTATACTCCCGACTTTTGCTTTTGTAAAATTGAAAGAAACGAATTTATCCATCGAAATTTCCGATGGATAAGCATTTTGGCATGAAAACGTATTCCTATCATTTCCTCAGGAAAACGCTTTCTCCATTTAACGTTAAAAACCTTGCAATTACTCACTCTCACGTTTTCCTACTTCAACTTTTTCACGTCGACTTTTTTCGCAATCATTTCCAATTCCCCTGACATCGTGAAATGTGTCCCCAGTATTTCGCTAATGTTTCAGGACTGTTAATGGAATGTGTCTGTGGGGTGTCAGAAGGGAGAAATGCAGGCTGATTTTCTTGAAAAAAATCGATAGGAGTGGCGCTAAAATCGAAAAGACCGCTTGCTTTTGAGAATGATCTCGCCCAAGGCGCGGCTGAAAGCCGGCTGGTGAGCGATCATGTGGATCGTGATCCAGTCTGTTTTCAGACAGCAAGGCAGTATGGGGGCATTCTAGGACGTAAGAAACACCATTTCTTCGAAATGGTGCAAGATTGGCGACAGGGTCGCCAAGATTGGTTGCTTTTGAAAATGTTCTCAGACAAGGAACAGCAGAAAATCGACAGGGGAGCGATCATTGGGATCGTGACCCGGTCGCTTTTCTGCTAGTGACGCTGTATGAGGACATTTTCAAATGCAAAAACGCCACATCGGGGGGCGATGTGGCGTTCTTTTATGTGCTAATTCAATGTTGTCAGTTATGGATTTTCGCGTCACTTGCTATATCAAAATGTTGTCATGTTTGCGTGGATTATTGGAAAATTCGTGGATCAGCTGCAGCCATACGCTGGTTTTCGATGTATTCACGAATTGCACGATCCTGTGCCAAACGTCGAGTGAAGTTCTTTGTTGCGATTTCTGCTGCCTTGTTAAATACTCTGTTCATGATTGCCATATGATCGTCCTCCTTATTCGGATTGCGAATCTTGTTCGCATTTATAATTGGGCCATGTGGCCTGTTAACCTATACAAAACCATTTACAAATCGGGCCAAGACTTTATTGAGAAGTGTTCTCAACCCTTTCTACATTTTCAGTATACATCGGTAATAGAATCCTGTAAAATTGAAAGAAACGAACATTTCAATCGAAATTTCCGATGGATCGAAAACACACAAAGAAAGGACGGTCAAATGGAGATTCGTCAGTTTCTGACCTTTGAAAAAATCATAGAGACAGGGAGTTTTACCAAGGCTTCTGAGGAGTTGGGCTATGCCCAGTCTTCTGTTACGGCCCATATACAGGCCATTGAGCAGGAACTGGGTGGCAAGGTATTTGACCGGGTGGGCAAGCAAATTTTTCTTACTGACCTGGGTCGGATGCTACAGCCTAGAGTAAGGCGGCTACTGAGTTCTTACCAAAAAATCGAGCAACTCCAGAACTATGGAACGGCTCACCGGGGTGTCATCCGAATTGGTGTTGAGGAATCCTTCGCCCTTTACCGGATGAATGACCTATTATCCCGCTTCAACGACGAGTATCCCGATGTGGAAATCGTCCTGCTCAACGCCCCCTACCGGGAGCTGGAGCCTAAACTTTTTTCCGGTGAAGCTGATCTGATCTTTGTCATGGACCGCTTTATCCAAACCTCAGACTTAGCAGTCTACCCCTTAATCGAAGAGGAAATGGTCGTGGTGGGGTCACCCAAGTACCTGGCCCGTCGTGACGCCCAAAAGGAAAAAATCACCCGTATTATCAACACAAAAAAAGGCGGTACCTTCCGCCTGCTCTTTGACCAATACCTGAAAGGACGGTGGTCAAAGGTAGAAAACTCCCTAGAGGCCTGGAGTTTAGAACTGGTCAAACAGTCTGTTATCCTAGGTCTTGGTGTTTCCTTCTTGCCCCGGGTTACCGTGGCCGACGAAATCGAGTCCGGTGCCCTGGACTATGACACCATCCCCCTTAAAGAAGGCAACCAGCTCTTTTCCCAGATGGCCTACCACAAGCAACGTTATATAACGCCTGTCATGCAGGCCTTTATCGATATGGCCTTGGAAATGCAAACCGATGACATCAAGGAAATCTTTGTTGGACGTTAACCGATACGCCCATCCCTACCCAATAGCCTAAGTCCAGTAATAGCCTGGCGCTAGAGCGCATTTTATACAATGGTATACCAAAGGAGAAAATCATGGCTGTGACATTTAAAAATGATTGGGTTGACGTTCTCGAAGGAGAATTTGACAAGCCCTACTACGCCCAGTTGCGGGCCTTTTTAAAAGAAGAATATGGGTCGACGACCATCTACCCCACCATGCACGATATATTTAATGCCCTCCACTACACGGCCTACAAGGACGTAAAAGTAGTGATCTTGGGTCAGGACCCCTACCACGGACCGGGTCAAGCCCATGGCCTCAGCTTTTCCGTTCGACCTGGCGTGCCTGCCCCACCTTCCTTGGTCAATATCTATAAGGAACTCAAGGAAGACTTGGGCTGCCCTATTCCCAGCCATGGCTACCTGGAGGCATGGGCCAAGCAAGGCGTCCTCCTCCTCAACACGGTCCTAACAGTCCGGGCCCGTCAAGCAGGTTCCCATAGGGGCAAGGGTTGGGAGACCTTTACGGACACGGTTATCGAGCACCTGGCCATGCGAGACCAACCCATGGTATTTATCCTATGGGGGAAGAACGCCCAGTCCAAGGAGCGTCTGATTCGCAAGGGGCAGGCCAACCACCTGATTTTGAAGGCCCCCCACCCGTCGCCCTTGTCCTCTTATCGGGGCTTCTTTGGGTCCAAGCCCTTCTCCAAGGCCAATGCATTTTTGCAGGCTACGGGGAGCGAGGTGGTTGACTGGACCCTTGGTGACTTGTAAATCAAGAAAGCACTGCCCATGGAAAATCATTTCCTAAGGCAGTGCTTTTTTACGTTAGTCTTGCTGTATTACAACTAGGGTGTCACTGTCAGGCAAGTAATGAATCCCTTGTCCATCAATGTGATCCACATGTTTGCCATCCTCTGTCCGGTAGACCTCATAACCACTTTCCATCAAGGAACCCGTGATGGCATAGGTTTTCGTAACCTCTTCAAGGGAACTCGCTTGGTCCATCTTTATGGATAGGAAGTCATTCATTTTCAAGTGGTGTAGACTGATTTTATTGGGTAGTTGGTCTGCTAGAAACAAGCCACTAGCAAAACTCTGTAACTGTTGGTAGGGCTCAATTGGAGTGACATGCTCTCTACCTGCCCGTAGGTTCTTCTCTACTTGCAGTCGTTTCCCATGATGATCACCAGAAACAACCATGTGAATTCCTTGGTCATCAAGACCAATCGACTCAATCGAAAATGCTCTATCAAGTCCCTGCACCTGCACTGGTTCAGATGAACCCAGCCCATCTTCGACAAATAAATGATCGGCATGGACACAGAGCAAGTGAGACCGCATAGGCTCTTGTTTGTCACCCGTAGGACGGTCAACTCTGAATAGGTAGGGGCCTGAATATGCATTTCCTTTTGGTGTCACATATTCCACTCTAGACCCTGGATCAAACACATGTTCAACCACTATGCCAGTCTCAATCCCTTTAGCAACAAAATGCCGTAGCTCCGTGTTTAATGAGTCCCCGTCTTCTATAGAGAAAAAGAAAACATCCTTATACAAGTGACTTGCAGCCATCAACCTACACTCCTCACCTAGGTTTGGGTCAACACGCGTGACTTTTTCTAGCCATGGAGCATTTTCCAATAACTTATATGCAGTAAATCTTACAAGCCCAGTCTCCAAGCGACTTTTCACCACAATATGTTGGTTATCATCACAAGTGGTAACTGCTGGTTGGCTTACGCTAATGAGATCAAGTACGGATTCATACTGATCAGAACACACATGTCCATCAATTGTGTATACTCCTATGGCTTCATGGATCCCTTCCTCGTTGCTTAAAAGATAGGTGATCATATGTTGCCCTTTCACTTGCAAGGGTTGTATAAACTCATCTGCTTTATTGGGTTTGTAGAAAATTGTCTTCATGACTTAACCTCGCGATCCGAATGCATGAGGATTCTTTATCTCTTAGTATACCAAGCATGGGTATCATAACGGAAGTTGTAAGAACCCGGATGATAGTGCTTGGCTTCCCATGTGTTACTTCTATCATCATCAAAGGCAGGAGATTTTGCTGCTGCCGCTACCATCTTTGCTGATCCTCTTCCGCCAGGACAGTATACACCTTCCTTGTAACCATGTTTACCAAGTTTCATAATAGCTACTGCTGCAGGGAAGGTGATCGGCTCCACAATAGTAATCCCTCCACCTTTTCATCGGACTGCGAAGTAATACTTTGGATTACTGGAGCGATCAATTTCGACAGCGATCGTGATACCATCAGCTTTGATCTTGATTTCATCTTGATTCACGGAGTATGGATACAGGTATTGATCAACCGTAATTGCGATATCTGCAAAGGCTTGGTCAATTGTGCTCTTCGTATGTTCAAAGGCAGTCTTGAATGCGTCAACAATACCATCCCACTTGGCAGACACTTCGTCCCAGTAGAAGGCAAGTACAGCAATTCCACCGATAGCCAGTAGGGCACCAATTATATCACCTACAGGAATAGGGCCATCAATGCCTGCTGCTGCCATTCCACTACCAATAGCCATAAGGGCATAACGTACGGCTGTAGGTAGGTTCAGAGCAACCAGTTCAGCATTAAGTACATCCAGCGGATTCGCAACCGTTGCACTCATCATGCTATACGATCGACTTGATCTCATTTCATACATGGAGTCATTAAAACCAACATTTTGGCGATGGAATGACTGTAGAGTAAAGTCCTTGTTTAGTTGCTCTTGGAACAAGGCTTTTGCTTCAGGAGTTAAGTTGTTGTAGATATCAATGGCAAACTTAGTGGGGTTGTCTTCCATCTCAGCCATTTTGCTCATGGCCATTGCTGGCTGGCTTACAATTGAAAATAGCATTGCAAAGCAGAGCATCAAGGATAGAAGGGATTTGATCGTTGTGTTCTTAAACATTTTGTCCTCTTTTCATTATGATCTTCCGAGTGGCCAACTCGATTTTGTTAACAAAGAGGATGTTACAACATTTTCCTTTGTGTTCATATATAATTTACACATTTCGACTCTGAGTCTGTATATTTGAACCAACTTTTGGCACAAGAACCCGTGTTTCAATTCTGAAAATGCCTATCACAATCGTGTTAAGACATATTGCTCTATAGCGCCACCAAACATAAAAAACCTACTATCAAGATAAAGAAAAACCGCCAGCCTTCCAACTGACGGTCCACAATCCCTACTCCACAACCTCATAAATCAACTTATCCCCTTCATACCAAACCGCCACCACATGTATCCGGTGAACCTCCACAGGCACCTCATTCTCTATAATTTCAAGGATACGGTCTTCTGTCAGGAAATGGACTGCCTCAACAATAACCCTCCGGGACCCATCGTCTTCTTTGGACCCCACTCCCATAGCTAGGATTTGGGTGTCCATGAAGTCATTGTGGTTTTCCAGTTTTCCAAGCAAGTTTTGTGGCATGTCCGGGTGTTTCAAGGTATGCAGGTCTCCAGTGACCTTAAAGTCTACCTGCCTACTGACTACCTTAAGTGTATTCTGAACCAGGTCCAGCTGGCCCAGGGCAACCTGCTTTTGAAATTCACCATGCTGACCTAGGGCTTCTCCAGTGAGGGTCCTTTCCAATGTTAGAATTTGATTTTCCAGGCTTTGAACCTTGATATACTGGCTGACACCAAAGATCAAGACCACAACCATGGTGACGACCATGATACCATGAATGGTTTTTGACTGCATGATTTATCCCTTCTCACAGGTGTGTCATGATGTGGTCATTTTCTTATAACTTACACCCACATCCCTTTCCCTCATTATAGTCTGATTTCCAGTCTATTGAAATAGGAAGAGCACCCTGCGTTCACAGGGTGCTCGTTTCTACGTCAATACTCCTATAACAGGACCACCTGCACATGGTTCTCTCCCCAAGGCTCCTCTACCGGTGTCACATCTTCCCCATTAACCTTGACCCTCTGGTAGGGTCGTGTCAATGCAAGGGCTGCACCGTCTACTTGGCCTGACGTGGTCACTTGTATGTCTGTCCCTGCCACGTCAGCTTGGGCCTCAAGGGTCAATTCGTTGCCCATATCATCGGTAAATGTGTACCGCTCAAAAGATGCGCCCGTCACCACAAATGTCAGTCGTCCGTAACGATCCAACTTCGAGCCGACGCTGTCACCCAGCTGGCCGCCCTCTTTCATATTGAGGGGGACCACAGTGTTTTCTGGTACAAAAACGGGGATCTGGTCCATGCCTGCAGTCACAGAAACAGTTTGTCCACCCTTGTACCAGGTGTTATCAAATAAATGCCACCAGTTGCCTTCGGGCAAGTACACGCTCTTTTCCCTTGCACCCTCTTCAATAACCGGTGCAATGAGCAGCTTTCTGCCAAATCGATATTGGTCCCACATATTGTGCGTCTTAGGATCAGCCCCATTGTCTAGAACCATGGCCCGCATGAGGGGCTGGCCTTCCTTGACTGCCTGTAAAGACTCCTCATAGATATAAGGCAGGAGGGTCATACGGACATTGGCAAAGTAACGATAGGCCGACAGGGCCCTCTGGTCCCCTGACCGGTCTGCAATATTCCAAGGGGTCCGGTCTTGGTTGAGTTCTGCCTTACTCTCCGCATGGTACTGCATAATGGGACAGAAGGTCGCCATTTGGGCAGACCGGATAAAGAGTTCAGCCGTGGGTACGTCTCCACTGAAGCCTCCCAGGTCCCAGCCCCAGAAGATCACACCGGACAGGCCTGCGGAAAGACCCGCCAACATGCTTCGTTTAAAGGCGTCAAAGGTGGACCGTTCGTCCCCTGCCCAGTGGGCGGGAAACTCCTGGGCACCCATGTAGCCTGCCCTTGAGAAGGTAATGCCGTCGTTTTGCTGGGCAAAGTCATAGTAGGCCTTCACATAGTCATTGGGGTAGGCGTTGCGCATGGTCAGGCCTGTTCGGCCGTCGGCAAACTGCAAGTCCCTACCAAATACAAACTCTCCTCCGTCGGTTTTGAAGCCGTCAACCTTGAGGTCGTCAATGAGGTATTGGCGTTTGTCAAACCACCACTGCTTGGCCTCTTCATTGGAAAAGTCCATGAGCAGGCTGTCCTTAAACCAACCCTCAGGCATTCGAAAGGGCCGTCCGTCAGGGTGGGTCACCCCGTAGCCCCTTTCCACAAACCGTTTTTCGTCATAATTTTTCTGTAGGTGGTGGAGGCTACTTATCTGCTTGATTATTGGAATTTGCCACAGGACACATTTGAGGTCGTTGTCGTGGAGGTGGTTGACCATACCCTTGGGATCAGGCCACCGTCCCCACTCTGGGAAGGTGTATTCCCCGTAGGTGTGGGCTCCTCCGTCCCGCTTTTCCTCATAAATGGCGTCGTTAAAAATGTAGAAAGTCGCCTCGTCGCTCCAGGCCTCTATGACCAATACCGTTGAAGGAATATCATGGTGTTTGGTCAGGGCCACCTGTTTGCGGACCTCTTCTTCACTATCCCAGTTGTTGCTGGACATCCAGGGGCCCAGGGCCCATTTAGGAACCATCTTGGGGCTACCTGTGTTGTGGTGGAGTTTACTGACTTGGTCCGTCAGACTCCCCGTTGCCACAAGACCCTTTAGGACACCACACTCCGCCCCCATTTGAACCCCGGAGTCATTGAACTGGAACCAGGAGTAAGGATCGGTGTGGAGCTTAAGACCATACTTGGCCGTGGTATAAAAGAGGGGCATGGGGATGTAGGTCCTTACCCCCTGGTCCTTGTACTGGTTATAGACAAACTGGTCCACAAAGGACCCTCGCTGGTTGAGGGCGTTGTAGCGTTCTCCAAGACCATACACGGCTTCACTACCCATAAGGAGACCCAGGCGAATGTCTTTGACATGGCCGTCTATCAAGCCTAAGCTAGGTGGGTTGTCCCCGTCCACTTGCAGGACAGGTTGACCCTCCTTGGTTACTGTAAGGGCAAAGGGGCTTTGGCGGTAGGCCACGTGGAAAACACCCATTTTTATGGACTGCCAGTCTCTTTGTCCTTCCAGGTCTACATGGCCCTCCAGGTTTCCATTCGAGTCTGAATCTCCATGATGTGCTAGACCTCTTAGGTGGTCATGGGACTTGGCTTGGTCCAGGACCCACTCCAGGTCCTCACCACTGGCCTCCAGGCCAAGGTGGACACCCTTTCCATAGAAGTGGATGGCCTCCTGGTCGGCGGTCAGCGACTCAAGGTCACTGAGTACCCGGGTTACCCCCACGGTGTAGGCGAAGAATTCCGTCTGGACCTGGGGTCTCTTGGCAAACCGAAAGGCATAGGAAACTTGCACCTCAGGCGGTTGAGGTGCAAGGGCAAAGGTCCACCGGTTCTGGAGGTAGTCTCCCTGGAGGACCTCCTCTTGACCCTTGATGGTTACCAGCATTTCAACAGGCTGGTCCCTGTGGTGGGGAACCGCCTGAACATCCAGGACAACGCAATCGTTTGCATAAACTTGCAAAGGATGCCGCTGGCAGGCCAAGGGCTCGTAGCGGTTGCCATTGCCCTCGGGCTGGTGGAGGAGGAAGTAGTCCGATAACTGGCCGAGGTCTTCTAATTTATGTCCAATGAGCTTGTTAAGCCAGTGAATAGGCTGGCTTGAATCATCAGTCTTTTTACAGCTAAAGAGGAGCTTTCTAGCCAGGTCGTAAGACCCCTGTTCCACATAATATAGGGCCAGTAGGAGTCGTTCATGGTCAGAAGTCCCCTCGTCAAAGGCTCTTTCCTTGAGGACCTTGACGGCTTCCACCAAGACCAGGTCTTCTGGTTCAAACAAACCGAAGGGTACACAGGCCAAAAGGGTGTCAAACCGTAGGTTCTCTTTGGTATGGTCAGAAACCACCATGCCCCCTGCTATGAAGGTGTCAAAGACATAGGCCCGAAGGTCACGGATAATCTGACCCAGGGCAGGGTCTTTGATATAGAGGTTGGCCCTCCGAAGGGCCCCGTAAACCAGGCCAATGGAAGAGGTATGGTAGACTGTGTCTTCTGAAAAACAAAGGGACGGACCGGCGGGTTTTGGCTTGGTCTTTATGTCAGCCAAGACCGGGTCAAGCTGGGGATTGTCGAAAACCCTGCCGTCGTCTTTAGCCAAGG
>CAYFHQ010000027.1:0-36102 GCA_964342805.1 uncultured Peptostreptococcaceae bacterium
TGTTGTGCATTTTAATTGTTGAAGTTGAAAGTTGAATTATGCAATTTCCTCATGTGTCATTAATTAGGTTTGGGACTAAATCAAAGCCCCCTGAAACCGCCCAAGAAACTGACGAATACGAGGATGTTCCTGTTCCACAAAAACCTCTTCAGGGGTACCGTCCACCAGGATTTGACCTTGGTCCATGAAGATTACCCGGTCGGCAACCTCCTTGGCGAAGGACATTTCGTGGGTGACTATGATCATGGTGTTACCCGCCTGGCGAAGGTCGCGGATGACCGACAAGACCTCTCCCACCAGCTCTGGGTCCAGGGCCGAGGTCGGCTCGTCAAAGAGCATGAGTTTAGGCTGGGGGGCCAGGGCTCTGGCGATGGAGACTCTTTGTTGCTGGCCTCCGGAAAGTTGCATGGGGTAGGCGTCGCGTTTGTCTCCCAGACCCACCGTGTCCAGCAGGTCAGTTGCTCGAGAAACCGCATCTGCTGGGGCGTAGCCGTGGAGTTTTTTCAGGGCCAGGGTAATGTTGTCTTCCACATTCAGGTGGGCGAAGAGGCCAAAGTTTTGAAAGACCATGCCCATTTTTCTCCGGATACCTGCCTGTTCAGCCGCAGACACCTGGCCGGCTTCATAGGCCTGACCATCGAAGACCATATGGCCTTTGTCGGGGGCAACCAGGTGGTTGAGAGTCTTAATAAAGGTGGACTTGCCGGATCCAGAGGGACCGATGACGGCCACCACTTCCCCTTCTGAAATGGAGAAATCAATCCCCCTGAGGACATGGAGGTCGCCAAAGTGTTTATGCAGGTTTTGTATGTCTAACATTAGGACCTCCAACCTTGGCTGAGTCGGTGCTCAATCCACTTGTTCAACTGGCCAATCAATACCATGATGGCCCAGTAGAGGAGCCCCACTGCCAGGTAGGTTTCAAAGAAACGGTAGGTGGCGGCTGCGTGCATTTTTGACAGGCCCATAATGTCCTGGAGTCCCAGCATGAAGGTCAGGGATGTTCCCTGAATGACCCCAATGAAGGTATTGCCCAGGGGGGGGATTGCTGCCCGCATGGCCTGGGGGAGGACAATATAGAACATGGTCTGCCAGAAGCTGAAGCCCATGGACAGGCCTGCTGAGGTTTGCAGGGGGTCAATTGCGCTTATGGCCCCCCGGATGGTCTCTGCAATATAGGCACTGGCGTTGATGGACATGACCAAAACCGCGGCCTGGAAGGCACTCAGTTGCCCCATGATGGGAAAAACTTGGGGGAGGCCAAAGAAGAACAAGAAGAGCTGGACCATCAGAGGTGTCCCCCTAAAAAAGGATACATAGAAACGGAGGATCTGGCTGATGACAGGAACCCTTCCTTGGCGGACTAAGGCTACCGCCGTGCCCAGGACTAGACCAAAGGCCATAGCCAACACACCGATGGATAGTGTGACTGGCAGGGCTTTGAATAGTTTTGGGAAAACCGAGATAAAGTACTGCCAGTCAAACATGGCTTACTTCTTTGTAATATCAATCTCAAAGTATTTCAAGGAAATGGCTTCGATTGTTCCATCGTCGTACATTCCTTGAATGGCAGCATCGACTTCCTTAATCAGCGCGGCATTCTCTTCATTGCGCACAAATGGGAAGGCGTTTTGCAGGTCCTTAATGGGCTCACCAGACAGTTTCAGCGGCAGGCCGGACTCCTTGATGGTTGTAAGAAGGGCCAGTTTGTCATTCAATACGGCGTCAATACGACCAATAGCAACGTCCTGGGTAGAACCAGACCCGCTGTCGTAGGTTACGACTTCAATTTCACCGTTTACGTCGAACTCGCGAACCATTTCTTCATAATTGGACCCCAGGCTGACACCAACTTTTTTGCCCTTGAGGGTCTCCAGGTCTACAATTTCCATGTTGTCTTCATGGGTGAGTAGCTGAGCTCCATAGTAAACATAAGGTACAGTGAAATCATATTTTTCTAAGCGGGCGTCGGTTACCGTGATTTGGTTGGCGATGGTCGTAATCTGACCCACGTCCAACATGCCAAAGAGACCGGAAAAATCGCTGGTTACAAACTGCACCTCCCGGTCCACCCGTTTGCCGATTTCCTTCCATACATCCACGTCAAAACCTGTCAGTTCACCGTCGTCGTTTAAGTAGGTGTAAGGTTTGTAGCCCCCACTCATGCCCACTTTAATTGGCGATGCGTTTTTGACTTCTTCAACAGGAGTCGCTGCTACATCACTTGTGCCAGTTGGGTCGGCCTCTGCGGTTGCTGGCGGTGCATTGTTACCGCCTGAAAATGCGAAAAATGCTACGACTGCCAGTAGTGCGATGGCGCCAATTGCAATGGCGCGGGTGCTTGGTTTACTTCTCATTAGATTTGTCCTTTCGTGGAGGCCTGGGCATTTGCCCTCTTGGGTGCAATTGCCTTACCTGTCTTATTTGTCTGGGATTGCAACCCAACCGTTTTGGTCAGAATGATTGCAATAAAATCAGTGTATACACATTCTTTGGCCGAAAAATGCATATAAAAAACGGGCTAGTCCGTAAACTAGCCCGTTTCATCCAATGTACACATGGAGTTGAAAAAGAGTTGTTTATTTGCACTGTAAGAGACTGTTATTCGATTGGTTGGATGAACCGGAACAACAGCAACACGCAGTACGATTTTCTTTTGCAGATGTGAATGTCATAATGGAATGTTTCATATCGCAAGACCTCTTTCTCTAAACTTGATTCAAATACTATCGTATAAGTTCGCCCCCGTCAATAGGTTTTTGATAAATTCCTACAAAAAACCTCGGATATAATCAAAAACCAAATGAAAACGAAGGCCCTGCAAGGCTTATAAGTATTTACGGCCATAGTGTTACATTCTATATTAACTCGTGCATCTTTTTACACATGGATAGAAAGCCATAGACGCAATCTATCTGAGACGACCGTGGAGGATGGTCTATTATGGCAGCCAGTCTATCGCTTTATATCAAGAACAACGTCCTTAATCATGTCCTTGGAGTTGGTTCCCCGGGCAACGCCCCTGATCAGGCTCATGGTCTTGGTCACGTCCCCAATGAGGATACCACCTACAAAAGAATCGTCCACAAAGTAGAGTTTCCTGTACATGTTGTCCGACGGGTTCTTGTCAGCAACCACCTTGTAGGCCAGGTTGTCACGGCCAATGTCCCCAATGGAGAAGACCGACATGTTCATGCCATTGAATACGTTGGACGGAGTCATATGGCTGTAGGCAAGGTCATCACCAATGGCGTTTGCACCGGCAATTTTCCCCTGCTCCAGGGCCTCAGGCCAGACGGCATACGAGATCCCCTGGTATTCTGCCACATCCCCAGCGGCATAAATATTAGCTACGCTGGTGCGCATCTTTTCGTCTACAATGACACCTCGGTCTGTGGCCAGGCCGGCTGTTTGGGCCAGGGCGATGTTGGCCCGAACCCCTGCAGAAATGAGAACCAGGTCTCCTTTTACGGTTTCACCGTCACAAAGGACAACCCCTTCTGCCTTTTCTTTACCTAGAATGGCGTTGGCAACGGCCCCTTTCATAATGTGGACGCCAGAAGCAGCCACCCCGGCTTCAAAGATTTCAGACCCCTCCAGGTCCAGTTGTCTTGGTAGAATACGGTCTGCCACTTCCACTACGGTCACGTCCAGACCTAGGTGTTTCAGCTCCCAAGCTGCTTCTAAGCCAAGGAGGCCTGCGCCGATAACCACTGCGGACTTCACTTTTTTGGCCATGGACTTAATGGCATTGGCGTCGTCTATGGACTTTAGAGTGAAGACTCCCGGTAGGTGGGCGTCGGTGATTTTTGGTACAAAGTTGTGGCTGCCGTTGGCCAGGATCAGTTGGTCGTACTTGACCCGAGTTCCGTCTTCCAGTTCCACAACTTGATCTTCCTTATGGATGGTCATCGCTTTTTTACCGAGGACCAGCTGGATCTTGTTGTCGTCATACCAGGCCTGGTCATGGAGGTAGAACATGTCTAGGTTGTGGCTGTCGGACAAGTAGTCAGATAACATGGGCCTGTAATAGCCCAGATGGGCTTCAGCAGAAATCATGGTGATGGTGGCTACGGTGTTGCGCTTGCGGATGGCTTCGACAGCAGCGGTACCTGCCGCATTGTTGCCGACGACCACAATGTTGGCAGCCAGGTTAGAGGTAAAGGTAATGGCTTCTTCCACATACTCCTCAAACTGCTCATGGGAGGCGCCACAGGCTGGACAGATTTCTGGCGGTTCCACACCGTCAAATACCTCGTCACAGATAATGCACCGCCACTGCTTCATTTCACCGCTTGGATTGACGCTGGTCCGGCTGGCTGGTGCATGGACAGGCGTGTCTGCCACATCGACTCCAGCTAACTTTTGGCCAAAGCGTACACCGAACTCATAGGCTAGGTTGAGCTCGTCTCCGCTGGGCTTGAAGTTTACCCGGAGGCCTGGTTGTACCTTGAGACGAACCTGCTTCATCCGGTCTTCAATATTGGGAACGGCTTCCCCAGACCAGCCGTAGGAACCAAAGGCCCCGGCCAGTTTACGACCGTGGGTAATGGGGTTCATGGCCATGACCAGGTCAATGATAGGCGGAAGGGCATCGGAATTAATGGTTGGAGACCCAAAGAGGACACCGTCGGCCCATTTGATTTGGCCCAGGACAGTGGCCTTGTCGGCATAGACCATGTCATGTAAGAAGACATTAAAATCACCTTGCTCTGACACGCCCTTGGCTATGGTTTCTGCCATTTGTGCTGTGTAGCCATAGGCAGACGCGTAGGGGATTACCACGGTGGGCTTGGTATTTGGGTTTTCTTCTATGGACCATTCCTTGCACTGGTTGATAATCTGCCATGGGTTGTCGTCTAGGACGGGGCCATGACCGGGACAGACCATGTCGATTTCCAGATCTTCGATTTTGTCGATGGCCTTAAGCATATGCTCCTTAAAAGGACCCATGATCATGTCAAAGTAGTACTTGAGAGCCTTTTCATAGTTGGGACGGTTGTCCAGCTTGGAAAAGAGGATGTCGTCAAGGGAGTAGTGGGACCCAAAGGAGTCGCAGGTAATGAGGGTCTTGTCCTCTCTAATATAGGTATAAATGGAGTCTGGCCAGTGGAGGAAGGGGGCATTAATGAACTGGAGGGTCTTGCCACCCAGGTCTAGGGTGTCTCCCGTGTTGACTGCTATGTAGTCAAAGTCCCGGTTGCAAATGGCTTTCAGGAACTTGATGGCTGCAGAGGACCCAACAACTTTTGCATTTGGGGCATAGTCCAGTAGCATTTCCACAGACCCCACATGGTCCGGTTCCGTGTGGTCCACCACAATGTAGTCCAGCTGGGTGACGTCGATTTCTGATTGTAGCTTTTCTATGTATTCATCGAAGCATTTTGCTTTTACGGTTTCAAAAACAGCAGTTTTTTCGCTTCCCATTACCAAAAAGGAGTTGTAGGTTGTACCAAATTCGGTATGCATGATAATGTCGAAGATCCGAAGGTCGGGGTCTAGGGCACCTATCCAGGTAATGCCGTCTTTTAACTGTAGTTTTTTCAAATCTGTTCCTCCTTATCAGGGTTCACCTAGGTTTAGCTCATATTCATCATAGCTGTACGTCTTTTGGATTGTCAATTTATCCCGATATATCTACCCATTTATACCCGAGATCTATCTCTAAAGAAGGAAAAGGAAAGAGTCACACCTGCTGAAAGTGTGAGTGAAACTCAATTTGAGCCCCTCCTAAGAGTGATTAGGGCACCCATACAAAAGATTGCAGGTTTTTACAAAGAATTTTCCCAAAAGCTCTTGTCACTGGGAAAGGCCTATGCTATTATTAGTTTGTAATCATTACAAACTTAAACTGACTATTGCAGGTGAGAATCATATTCAACCACTTGGAAAAATAGGCAGGATTTTATGAAAAAATCGTGAATGATTAAAGTGTGGAGCGGGTATGAATCCACAGGATAATATAAAAATCAAGGAGGGTACAAAATGAAATATGTATGTGTAGCATGTCAATATGAGTATGATCCAGCAATTGGTGATCCAGACAGCGGTATTGCGCCAGGCACGGCATTTGAAGACATCCCTGAGGATTGGGTCTGTCCTGTATGCGGTGTCGGCAAAGACATGTTCGAGCCAGTAGAATAGTCAAATCCGTTGACTACATAAGCACCAGGACATTATTTAACACGATGACAGATGAAGGAGAATTATTATGAAATATGTATGCGAACCATGTGGCCACATTTACGATCCAGCTGAGGGTGATCCAGATAGCGGTATTGCTCCAGGTACTCCATTCGAAGATATTCCTGAGGATTGGATGTGCCCAATCTGTGGCGTAACAAAAGACATGTTCGTACCTGCTGAATAAGACGAACGAAGGGAGTCTGAGCCAATCGTGGGAATGACCATAGAACATGTAGGTGAATTTTTAAAGAGCCATCAAATCAAGCCATCGTACCAGCGACTCAAGGTGTTTGAATATTTGGCGAATACGACAGCACATCCGACGGTAGACACCATTTATAAGGCGCTTCTACCTGAGATTCCAACGCTGTCCAAGACGACAGTATACAACACGTTAAATCTCTTTGTGGATCAGGGCATTGCCCAATTGATCACCATTGAAGAAAATGAAGCGCGATATGATGCAGACATCAGTAGCCATGGCCATTTTAAGTGTGAGTCCTGCGAGCAGGTCCTAGACTTTAGAATGGACTTGGGTGAGCTTTCCATCAAGGGTCATGAAGGCTGCAAAATTCATCATAAACACCTGTATTTCAAAGGTGTGTGCAAAGACTGTCAATGATAATGAAGGCATCTCAAGAGCGTATGCGACTGAGGTGCCTTTGATCGAGAAACTACTACTAATTTGTGACTTGTATAGGTAATATTGTTAGTTGGACTGGGTCCACCTCATGGGCCTATGACAAGTGAATGAAATCTGAGGAGGTTTACAATGCCAAAGAGACTTGAAATTTATAAATGCGAACATTGCGGTAATATCGTTGAAGTATTCCATGGTGGCTCTGTTCTGCCCACATGCTGTGGAGAAGATATGAAGCTTATGGAAGAGCAGACAGCAGACAGCACAACTGAAAAGCACGTACCGGTTATCGAAGAGATCGAAGGCGGATACAAGGTAACGGTTGGTTCAACCTTGCACCCAATGACAGACGCCCATTACATAGAATGGATTGAGCTAATCGCTGGTGATGAAGTACTGCGTAAGCATTTAAATCCATCCGACGAACCAGTTGCAACCTTTAAAACCGATGCCAAGAAAGTTGTAGCACGTGAGTACTGTAACCTTCATGGTCTTTGGAAGTCAGAAAAGTAATACAAAACCTGTGAATGGGAAAAGGGGTATACCATGATCAAAAGTCGTGTAGAAGAAGCGATTAATCACCAAATCAATGCAGAACTGTATTCTGCATACCTGTACCTGTCTATGGCAGCGTACTTTGAAGACGAAAGTCTAAGCGGTTTTTCCAACTGGATGCGTGTCCAGTTTGAAGAAGAGCAGTTCCACGGACTAAAGCTATTCAACTACCTGGCTGAGCGAGGTGGTCGAGTGAAGCTTGAGCCAATTGAAGCACCAAAGATCGAGTGGGAAAACATTGTTGAAGTGTTCGAGGACACCCTGGAACATGAGCAGCATGTAACGAGCTTGATCAACAAACTGATGGACATCGCGCTGGAAGAAAGTGACCACGCTACGGTTTCCTTCCTTCGTTGGTATATCGACGAGCAAGTGGAAGAAGAAGCTGCGGTGGAAAGCATTCTTCACCAGCTAAAACTAATCAATGGCGCTGGCAATGGCATTCTAATGCTTGACCGTGAGCTGGGTGCTCGCGTGTTCACGCCACCGGCAGAGTAAGCAGCGGGGAACAGAAATAGGTCTAACAGGAGTGGACAACTGAAAAGGGAGGATGTACTGTGGCAAATTTGAAGGGAAGTCAAACGGAAAAGAACCTTTTAAAGGCATTTGCTGGAGAGTCTCAAGCACGCAATCGGTATACATACTTTGCTAAGCAAGCACGTAAGGAAGGTTACCACCAGATCGCGGCCTTGTTTGAAGAAACAGCTGACAATGAAAAGCAGCACGCAAAAATCTTCTTCAAGTTTCTTGAGAGTGGCGAAGGTTTAGAAATTACAGCCATGTATCCGGCAGGCAAAATTGGTACGACCCTTGAAAACCTGAAAGCAGCGGCAGAAGGCGAAAATGAGGAGCATACAATTTTGTATCCTGGCTTTGCCAAAGTGGCCAAAGAAGAAGGTTTCCCAGAAGTTGCAGCAGCATTCACACTAATCGCTAAAGTTGAAGTTGAGCACGAACAACGGTATTTGAAGTTGGCTGAAAATGTGGAGACAGACCATGTCTTCCACAAGGACGGCGGTTCTCGGTGGAAGTGCCGTGTCTGTGGACACGTACACGAAGGCAAAGACGCACCTGCAGTCTGTCCAACATGTAAGCACGACCAGGGCCACTTCGAGCTCAAGGAAATGAACTACTAGACGTCGCAGTTTTAGAGGCGAACTCGCCAACAAACGGAGGGTGCCCCATGGGCACCCTTTAATTCTGACACATGGTTAAATAGTGTTTATTAATCGACTTAAGGGGTATTCAAATAAATAGTTAGGGTTGCTTAAAAATGTGAGGATGAAGATGACAAGAAGTGAACAAGATTATTTGAAAACCATATATTCTCTTGGAGGTGCAGCAGACAAGGTACCGGCCCGTCTGGTCAGTGAAACCCTTGGCCACTCCAAACCTGCAGTAAGTGAAATGTTTAAGCGACTCGTGGCAAAGGGCTATGCCATCTATGAACCCTACCAAGGTATCCGTTTAACAGAAAGCGGACTGAAAGAAGCATCCAAGGTATTAAGACGACACCGTCTATGGGAGCTTTGGTTGCTGGAAGAACTGGGCTATCCCCTCCAGGAGGTCCATGAGGAAGCTGAACGGTTGGAACATGTCATGTCTGACCGACTGGAAGAAGCCCTCTACCAATACCTAGGGAATCCCAAGCGTGATCCCCACGGTCATCCCATTCCCGACGTGGATGGTACCATGGAAGTGGACCAGGGTGACCCCCTTGCAGCATTTAACAAAGGAGACACAGTCAAAGTTGAACGAGTAGACGACGAATACGAACTCCTGTCCTATTTCCAGTCCCTGGGGCTGCGGGTAGGCATGGAAATACTCATTGAAGATATGGCACCCTATGAAGGACCGCTGACCATTCAAATGGGAAACAAGCGAACCATTGTAGGCTACCGTGCCGCTACGAGGATCTACGCAAACTTGGCTTAAAATAAATTATTTTGATCATAAGGGAAGGTGAAACGATGTTTCAAGATATTCTAGACCTGATTCTAGTCAGTGCAGAAGGGGCGTTTTTGCAAGTAACTGTATTTGTTGGCGCAGTTCTTATCTTGTTCAATTATATTGATTTCAAAACCCAAGGAGCATTTATCAACCTGATAATAAATACGAAAAAATTTCAACCGGTTATAGGCGCTTTGCTAGGTCTGACTCCTGGTTGCGGAGGTGCAATTTTTGTGATGCCTCTCTTTGTTAAGCGAAATGTCACCTTTGGTACCGTGGTGGCAACATTGATTGCCACAATGGGAGACGCTGCTTTTATAATGATGACCGTCATGCCGCTTCAATATTTTTACGTATCTCTTATTTCCTTCGTGGCTGCTGTGATAACGGGTTATCTCGTTGACTGGTTGAAGCTTGGTGACAATCTGGTTGCCAGTATGAACCTTCAGACCACAGAAGAACTGAAAGAAATCAACGAGAAGTCTAACCACGTGGCAATGGGATCGGTTGTAGGTGTTGCTGTATCTGTCAATAAGGAGACCTATCAGCACATCGGCCACGAAGAAGGCGACGCAATTGACATCGCCCTCCATCACAACTCCAAGGGCCACCAGAACCCGCACAGTTTTGGCCATCGATTTACCCATAGTTTCTATAGGGTTTACTGGCCAGTGATCGGTGTTGGTCTGGTTTTAGGTGTTATGCTCCTCTTCCAAATGGATGTAAATGCTCTGGCCATTCCCAACCTAGGTCTCTATCTGGGCGTGTTTGGTACAGCAATTTCCATCCTCCTCATGGTCATGGGTAAGAAGTTTCTCCAAGACGACACCCATGAGGAAACAGAAATGAAGCGGATGTCCCTTAAGGAAACCTTGATCCACGGGGCTCAGGAAACAGCCTTTGTGGGTGCATGGGTGTTTGTTGCATACGCAATATACGAACTGGGTATTTACACCATGGGCGGCGCTGATTACGCAACTGGTGAAGAAATGATAAAAAACTTGATGTTGTCCGCAGGATTCATATCCGTTCTCGTTGGTGCTGCGATTGGGCTGATTCCTGGTTGCGGCCCACAGATTATATTTGTGGCCCTTTTTACTCGCGGTATGATTCCTTTTGCAGCCGTACTAGCAAATGCTATTTCTCAAGACGGGGACGCACTCTTTCCCTTGCTAGCAATTGACCGCAAATCCTCATTTTTGGCAACTTTTATCACTACAGTACCGGCCGTTATATTCGGGGTAATAGCGTATTTTTTAGAGATACAGCTCGGTTGGTTTTCTTTTTAGAAACCGAGGGATAATCGAAAATTGGTGAATTGAAATTGGCAAAGGAGTCCAGTCTGTTTGAAGGCTGTGGCTCCTTTTTTATACGATTTGAGACTCTATTACGAATTCATCAAAAATCTTTCGCTGGAAAACGTGTTCCTACTGGTGAAAATTCGATATGATAGGGAAGAAGAAAAAGTTTGGGAGGTTCCATTATGATTAATCAAGAACGGATTGTAGAGCGTTTTCTACGCTATATTCAAATTGACAGTGAAACACGGCATGAAAAAGAAATTGCGGACATGTTAGTTGACGAGCTAATGGCCATTGGTATGGACGTTCAGCGAGACAATGCTGGGGACAAAATTGGCGGCAATGCGGGCAATATCATTGCCAAGCTCAAGGGTGACCTGGACAAGCCAGCCATCCTATTGAGTGCCCACATGGACACGGTAACACCGGGTAATGGTGTAAAGCCAATCGTTGAAAACGGCATTATTAAGTCTGACGGTAGAACGGTACTGGGTTCCGATGATAAGGCCGGTATTGCGGGTATTATTGAAGGGGTTCAGGCCATTGTGGAAGCGGGCGTATCCCATGGACCAATTGAAATTGTCTTCTGTATAGCAGAAGAAGGTGGCCTAAACGGTTCCAAGTACTTAGACTACAACATGGTTGACGCAAAGATGGGCTTTGTGTTTGATAGCGGTGGCAAGACTGGCGAAGTCATTGTTCAGGGTCCAGCCCAGGACAAGATTGACGTGACGATTAAGGGACGTCCAGCCCACGCAGGCGTGGCTCCAGAGGAAGGTATCTCTGCCATTCAGGTGGCTGCAGCAGCCATTAGCAAAATGTCTCTTCTTCGAATTGACGCTGACACAACAGCAAACGTAGGTGTCATTCAGGGTGGTCTGGCAACCAACATCGTAACGCCAGAGGTAACGATCCAGGCGGAAGCCCGTTCCCTTAAGAACGAAAAACTGGACGTGCAGACAGCACACATGGTTCAGTGTTTTGAAGAAGCAGCTGCAGAATTTGGTGCGGAAGCTATTGTCGAAACAAGCCGTGCCTATACAGCCTTCCATGCGGACCAGGACTCTGAAGTTATCGCTGTAATTGACCGTGCTCTGGCGGCCATGAAGATCGAGCCAAACTACAAGCCTACAGGTGGTGGTTCTGATACCAACAACTACAACCAGAATGGCATTCAGGCCATTAACCTGGGTGTGGGTATGCAGAAGGTACATACCTTGGAAGAATTTATTGAGATTGAGGACCTGATTTCCACTGGAAACCTGGTAACGGAGATCATTAAAAACGTATAAATGTGAAAGTGGCCGTGGGAGGGTGAGCCCTTTACGGTAAAATAAGCAAAATAAAGGACTGTCTTAGCTTAAAAGCTAGGCAGTCCTTTTTGTGTGCGTGTCATCTTGCGGTTGTAGTTATTTTGACTCGTCCATTTCGTTGGTCACCATGAGGCACTCATTGAAAATTGAAGTGTTCCGTCCCTGTGACTTGGCCACATAGAGGGCCTGGTCAGCCAGGTGGACGATCTTTTCCAGACTCATGGACTGGTCAGGCACCATGCTATAGCCACCCAGGGTGATGGACAACCTAGATGCTACGGTGGAATAGTCGTGTTCAATCCCCTCATTTTCAATGGACTCCCGTAGTTTTTCGGCTACGGTTAGGCCCCCCTCCTGGTCGGTGTTGGGTAGAACCACAACAAACTCGTCGCCGCCGTAGCGGGCAACAAAGTCCACTTGGCGGTTGAGGCCAGATTCCAGCACCTCAGCTACCTTTCTCAGAACCACGTCTCCAGCCAAATGGCCGTAGTTGTCGTTGTACTCCTTGAACTTGTCCACGTCTATGATAATCACGGACAGGGGTTCTTGCTCTCGGATGGACCGGTGGAGTTCGTGGGACAGGAAGTCAATAAACCTACGCCGGTTGGGTATATGGGTCAGGGCGTCAATATAGGTCAACTCTGACAGGCGGACATTGAGTTCTTCCAGGTTTTCTTGGGCGGTCTTTCTTTCCTTGATTTCCTGTTCCAGAAGCTGAGAAGCCCGTCCATTTCGAATGGCAATGGCTATAAAGGAACCAAAGGCTCTGAGAATGTCCAGGTTGTGGGTCGTGTAGGCATTACGCTCATAGGACTGCACGGTGAGAACGCCGACAATGTCATCCTTGATGGCCAGTGGAATGCTCATGATGGACTGGGAGATCTTGCCCACTCGAACCTTTGTATAGTCTTCCTTGTATTTATGGTACTCATTTAAGTAGTCCGTAATAAAAATTTCTTGGCGGTTTCGAATGACCCAGGCTGCCAAGGAGTTGGGGTCAGAAACCGTGGTGGACGGAATTTCTGCAGGAACCCCGTCACTCAAGTAAAGGGCATAACTGATCACGTCGGTGGCCTCGTCGTAGAGGGTAATACCAAAGAAGATGGCGTCCATCATGTTGTTGATGTGTTGGTAAATTCGGTTGACGATCACCTGGAGGTCCAGGGTTGACGTGATTTCTTTGCCGATCTTTGAAATGGTGCTAATGTCGTCGTAGAGTTTTTTCAACTCGTCGTGTTTGGCCTTTAGTTCCACATTGCGCAGTTCGAAGATTTCTTTTTCCGACTGGGTTTGCTCAATACGGGACTGGAGCTTCATGTGGTTGAGTCGTTCTTCCATGATCTCCTTCTGGTTCTGCTTGTCGGTGTCATGGTAGTTCTTATAAAAAGTAAGGGCCCTTTGGTAGTCGCCCTTGGTTTCGTAGATGGTTGCCAGGGAAGAATGGAGGGCGGCCACCAGGCTGCCTGCATTGATTTCCTTGGCTATTGTCAGGCATTGCTGGGCTTCTTCCTCAGCCCTGTAGAGGCGGTTTAAGTGGATGAGGCTGGTGATCAAGGAGATCCCTGCCCGTATGCGGTTGTAGCGGTCCTCGGTCTCGTCTGCCAGGGCAATGGCCTGGTGGAAGAGGGTGATGGCTTCTTCGTGGCGTCCCTGCTTGTCGTAGAGTTCCCCGCGGATTTGATGGGTTCCAGACTCGCCCATGCGGTCATCGTGCTCTTTAAAGGCATAGAGGGCCTGGTCCAAGAGGCGGTCAGCCTGGTCAAATTCCTCTTTGAAAATGGCGATTTCCGCCAGGTTGAGGTAGGCGATAGCAATAACCTCTAGCTTGTTGAGCTTTTTGGCGTGGGCCAAGCTCTTTTCATAGTATTCTTTTGCAGTGTCGTAGGCGTGAAGGCGGTTGTAGATTTCCCCAATATTGTTGTTGAGGGCACTGAGGACAAAATAGTCGCCACATTCCTCGGCTGGCTTCATACCAGACCGGTACATTTCCAGAGCCTTGTCCAGGTTGTCCAAGTGCAAGTGGACATTGCCAATCAAGTTACAGGCATTGGCAACATACTTGGGATAGCCATTGGCCTCAGCTGACTCCAAGACTTCATTGGCCCCCACAGTGGCCTCGTCGAATTGGCCCATGTACCATGCGGACCGAGACTTAATATATAAGGCACGTAGCCAAGTTTCAAGATTCTTTTCCCTGTCCAGCTGGAGGATGACCTTGTCTGCGATCTCCAAGCTAGCCTTAGGATCTCGGCGCTGGATCTCCTCTGCGCGATTTAGCTCTTCATGCTGGTTCATCAAAGCTGGATTGTGTTTGAGTCGGTCATTTACATCATTCATGTCGAGCCCTCCTAATGGGAATATTTTATCACATATTTCAGAATATTGGGGTGTCGGTCCTGGTGTGAAGGCGAAATTGCCTTCAAAAAAACAAAAAACTGCCACAGGAGTGACAGTTTTGTGAAGTGTCCATGCAAGATAGACACAAATTAATCATGCTTATATTTACTTCTTGAAGTAACGGTTTAGAAGACCTTCGAAAGCAGAACCGTGACGTGCTTCGTCTTTGCACATTTCATGTACGGTGTCATGGATTGCGTCCAGGCCTAGTTCCTTAGCACGCTTGGCTAGGATTAGCTTGCCTTCTGTTGCACCCTGCTCAGCGTCAGCACGCATTTCAAGGTTCTTAGCAGTAGAGTCTGTTAGGACTTCACCAAGAAGCTCAGCGAAACGAGCAGCGTGGTCAGCTTCTTCAAAAGCAATACGCTTGTAAGCTTCAGCAACTTCTGGGTAACCTTCTCGGTCAGCCTGTCGGCTCATTGCCAGGTACATACCAACTTCTGTACACTCGCCCATGAAGTTCTGACGTAGACCTTCTAGGATTTCTTCGTCAACGCCCTGTGCAACACCTACATAGTGCTGGTCAGCCCAAGTACGCTTTTCGCCAGCCACCTGTGTTTTGAACTTTTCAGCTGGTGCGTTACACTGTGGGCACTTGTCTGGAGCCGCGTCACCTTCGTGTGTATAGCCACAAATCATACAGACATGCTTTTTCATAATTGTTTCCTCCATTTATTATCATATGTATTAGTTTTAATACTGTAATCACTACAAATAGAATACAGGTCAGCTAAGCAAAAGTCAACGGTTTTTTGCAAAATAAAAATCCCTGAAAGCCTTGCGGTTACAGGGATTGATAACCATTATCAGTTGAGCGGTTCTGTAAAGGATTTAACCTTTTCCACCTTCTTTATGGAAGGCAATGATTAGCCAATCTCCTCTTCTTGCTCCTCCATCCAGATCATTCGTGCCATGGGGAAGGGCTTAAGGGCCCGGTCCAAAATTCCCTGGACATGGGCGATCAAGACACCATAGTTGACAATGGGAACCCCGAAGAGTCTTGCCTGGTCAATCCGGTGGGTCATGGCCGCCTTGTTGAGCATACAGGCTCCGCAGTGAACAATCAGGGCATATTGCTGAACGTCCTCAGTGAATTGGGTACCCGACGTGTATTCAAACTCAATGTTTTTGCCGGACATCTGTCTGATCCAACGGGGGATTTTCACCCGGCCAATGTCGTCAGCCTGGCGGTGGTGGGTACATCCTTCAGAAATCAGGACCTTGTCTCCGTCCTGGAGGCCCTCAATCTTCTTGGCACCCCGGATGAGTTCCACCAGGTCACCCTTGTGACGGGCAAAGAGGATGGAAAAAGAGGTCATGGGAATGTCCTTGGGGGTATCGGCAGCCACTTTTAAGAAGGCCTGGGAATCAGTAATGACCAGACTTGGCTTCTTGCCCAAGTTTTCCAAAGTCTCACGGAGTTCATGTTCCTTGGTCACAATGGTAATGGCGTCAGACTCCAAAATATCCCGGATGGTCTGCTGCTGGGGTAGGATGAGTCTGCCCTTGGGTGCAGCCTTGTCGATGGGTGTCACCAAAACAACAAAGTCACCAGGGGCGATCAGGTCACCCACAATGCGGAACTTGTCTTCATCGTCAGGTAGGCAGTCTGTAACAGCCTTTTTGAGGGTTGTAATGCCTGTTCCTTCTGCTGCAGAAACTGGAATCACTGGAGCGCCGGCTTCCTTCTTGATCTCTGCCAAGAGGTCCTTGCTGGTTTCAGCCACATCCTGCTTGTTGAGGACAACCACCATAGGTAGTTTTCGTTCCTTAACTTGACCAATAATGAAGTGGTCATATTCTGTCATGCCCACTGCTGCGTCAACAACAACCAGGGCAATATCTGTTTTGGTCAAAACTTCTAGGGTTTTTTTCTTTCGCAGTTCACCCAGCTCGCCCACATCGTCCAGGCCTGCGGTGTCAATAATAACAACCGGACCTATGGGTAGGAGCTCCATGGACTTATAAACAGGGTCTGTGGTGGTGCCTTTGACATCAGAAACAATGGCGATTTCCTGGTTGGTCAGGGCATTAATTACGCTGGACTTGCCGGCATTTCGGCGGCCAAATAGGGCAATGTGGACCCGGTTGCCCCGAGGGGTTGCATTTAAACTCATTGATTTCCTCCATTACTTGCCCGGAATACCTGGGGTGGTAATCTGGTAGGGGTTCAAAATTGTATCTAACTGGTCTTCGGTCAGGAGTTCTTGCTCCAAAACCAAAGCCCGGATGGTTTTTCCTTCATTTAAGGACGCTTTGGCAATCGATGCGGCTGCGTCATAGCCAATGTGGTGGACCAGGGCTGTAACCAAGGCTGTTGAATTCTCCAGGTGGGCCTTGGCACGATCCCCATTGACCGTGATCCCTTCAATACACTTTTCCCTGAAGACCTGAACACCACGCTCTAATATGGTCAAGGACTCCAGCAGGCTCTCTGCAATCAGGGGAACAAAGGCGTTCAGCTCCAGTTGTCCTCCCATGGCAGCACTGGTAATGGCATGGTCATTGGCCATAACCCGCATGGCCACCGTCCCCATCATTTCTGGTATAACCGGATTGACCTTGCCGGGCATAATGGTGGAACCTGCCTGAACAGCGGGGAGCTGTAATTCACCAAAACCACCCCGTGGGCCAGAGCCCAGCAAACGGAGGTCGTTGGTAATTTTCAATAGGTTGACTGAAGCTGACTTGAGTAGGCCGGACACTTCCACAAAGACGTCCATGTTCTGGGTCACGTCGATGGGAAACTCAGACCGGGCCAAGCCCAAGCGGGTAAAGTCCTGGAGGAGGTCAGTCATCATATAAATGAACTTGTTGCTGGCATTCATGCCTGTACCAATGGCCGTACCACCTATGTTGATCTGGCGGAGGCGTTCTTCTACCTTATATATCCGCCACCGGTCCCGAGCGACTGCTTTGGCCCAAGCACCAAATTCCTGACCCACCATCATGGGCAGGGCGTCCATCATTTGGGTCCGTCCCAATTTCAAGACATCGGCGAACTCATTTTCTTTTTCCTGCAAGGCTTCCTGCAGGTCAGCAAAGGCCTGGGCCACCTTTCTCAATTGGTGGATGGCTGCGATCCGCAGGGCAGTGGGGTAGACATCATTGGTGGACTGGGACAGGTTGACGTGGTTGAGGGGATGGACCAAGTCGTAGTCTCCCTTATTGCCACCCAGGAGCTCTATGGCCCGGTTGGCAATGACCTCATTGACATTCATATTGGTAGATGTTCCGGCTCCACCCTGAAGGGGGTCTACCACGAACTGGTCGTCCAGGTCACCTGCGAGGACCTGGTCACAAGCCTTCATAATGGCCTCTGCCTTGTCTTTAGCCAAGGTCTTGACCATGCGGTTGGCCATGGCTGCCGCCTTTTTCACTTGGACCATCTCGTAGACCAATAGCATGTTGACCCGACGGCCGGTAATAGGGAAATTCTCAAGGGCACGGGCCGTATTAATGCCGTAGTAGGCTTCCTCTGGGATTTCCAAAGGGCCAAGCAAGTCTCGTTCAATGCGATATCCCATGGTTCACCTCTTTATCAAATGGATCTGTCCGAACCAGTACCAGGCCAGACAGGACTCTCATTGCTTATATTATACTGAATGACTCGGATTTCCGCCACTCTTGACTCCACCATACTATCACACTCCCCCTTAAAAAACCGTAACCTTTTTTACCGTTTCGCGGTGAATATTCCGTCATATTCTGTTAGACTCTTGGGTAGGAAATCGACAAGAGGAGGACACTGGCATGTATGACGTTGTACTATTTGATTTTGACGGAACCCTGGTCAACACCAACGACCTGATTGTAGAAGCCTTGCAGGCAGCCGCCAACCTTGCCAATGGCAAAGACCTAAGCAACAAAGAACTGGACCACATTTTGGGCAGGCCCCTCCAAGAGCAAATGGAGATCATTCATCAAGGCCGTGCAGACGAACTGGTAGCCTACTACCGCCAGTATTACCGCCAGCGACGGGATGACATGACCCAGATCTTTGACGGAGTGACCACCATGCTGTCCACTTTAAAAGATGCGGGTGTCCGCATGGGCGTGGTCTCCAACAAGGGGACGTCTGGCATCCGCCACGGGATTGACCTTTTTGACCTGGATGCCTACTTTGAAGTGGCCCTGTCCTCAGAGGACGTCCTTGAGAAAAAGCCCCACCCCGAGGGCATTTACAAGGCCCTGGAGCAGATGAAGAGCCAGGACCAACGGGTCCTCTTTGTTGGGGACAGTGGCCATGACATTGAATGTGGCCAACGGGCAGAGATAGACACGGCCCTAGTGGGGTGGACCATCCTGGACAAGGACCGACTCCTGACCCTGAATCCCACTTATTTGGCGGAGTCTGTGGACCAACTCACAGAATTTATATTAAAGTAATAGATAACAATTATCAATTATGTTATGATAGGGAAAAAGATCTCTATTTTATGGCTCTTCTGTAGGTGAACCTATGGACCCAGTGAAGGGAGGCACCATGGCATATCAAGTGATTTTGAGTGAGTCCACCAAGACCTACCTATCCAAAAAGAAGGCAAACCACCTCCTACTTCGAATACGTACCAGCGGTGGCTGATGCAGTGGCGTGGAAATTCCCCAGGTGGAATTAAAGGCTCCGGCGGAGCCTGAGGACTATGACCAGTTTGAAGTAGACGGCTTCCAAGTATGGGTTGAAAATTCCGTACGGGTAGTCGGCGACACCCTTCGTTTTGACTTTGATGCCTTTTTGCACATTAAAAAGATCCTACCCAAGGGGATAAAACTCAGCCTGGGTCGTGGAGAAGATATTATCAGATAGTCGGATGTAAATTATTTATGAATAATTAAATCCGACCTATTGACATGGAATTCTTTCGGGCGTACAATAACCTTGTGAAATTGACAAGGAACTATCAATCCTTTTCGTAAATCGAAAAAGTCTGAGGAGGAATCCATTATGATGCAACTCGTAGAAGAAAAACTACAACGTGTACGCCCTATGCTACAGCGTGATGGTGGCGATGTGAAGCTAGTCGAAGTAACAGAAGACGGCGTAGTAAAAGTTCAGTTACAAGGTGCCTGTTCTGGCTGCCCAGGGGCAACGATGACGTTGAAACACCTCATCGAACAATTTCTAAAGCAGGAAATTCCTGAAGTAAAGGAAGTTGTGGGCGTGTAGAACAGTCCAGTTGAATAAAAACCCCCTCTACCGGGTCTCTTTTTGGAAGACCACGTGGAGGGGGTCTTTTTATTTGCTTAAGTCAATATGGCAATAGCCATTGGGGTTCTTTTGCAGGTACTTCTGGTGGTAGTCTTCTGCCCGCCAAAAAACCTTGAGGGCTTCAACTTCTGTGCGAATGGGATCAAGGTATTGCTTTTGCTGTTGGTCCTGGGTCTTTTCAATGACGGCCAGGTCTTCCTGGTCCATAAAATAAATACCTGTCCGGTACTGTTCTCCAATATCGGGCCCCTGGCGGTTCCAGGCTGTAGGGTCAATAATTCTCCAAAAGCGGTTAAGGAGGGTCTCCAAGTCAATCACACCAGGATCATAAACGACCCGAACCACTTCGGCGTGGCCAGTGGTATGCCTGCAAACCTGTTCGTAGGTGGGGTGGTCCACATGGCCATTGGCATAGCCAACCTCCGTCTTAATGACACCGTCTATTTGTCCCATATAGGCTTCGACGCCCCAAAAGCAGCCGCCGCCAAGTACAATTTGCTTCATGGTATACCTCCTGTTTTGAGGGATGCGGGTTCACGTAACCCCAATAGTGGCCCCCATTCATTTTCACATAAGGGGCTGGGTCGGGTTCTATCTTCAATATACCACAAAAATGGTACACTTAACTTAACGAATCCATGACAGAAAAAAACCACCTGGGTCAGGTGGTGGAGTGTGACTGATCAGTCAATAAGTAATCCCCTTTATCGCATAACCAATACAGGTTGTTTTGCATGATGGACAACCTTGTTGGTTACTGAGCCCAGCATGAAGCGTTTCATGGCTGACATCCCGTGGGTGCACATAAGGATCAGGTCAACTTCTTTCTGATCTGCAACATCCAAGATCACTCCAGCTGGGTTTCCAGCTTCCGAAAGGGTCTCCACTTCAAAGTCAACAGGGCCTAGTTTTTCAAGAACTCGGGCCAGGACTTGCTTAGAATGGGATTCCGCGTCGAAAGCATTTTCAACTGGATAGGAAGGATAGTTGTTGTACTCAGCCAAGGTGGGAAGTCCATACACATTGAGGAGAATGAACTTTGAACCATATACTTGACCAAAAGACCTGATTTTCTCAAATATACAATCACAGGTGGCGGATCCGTCAACGGGAACCAAAACGGTTTTAAACATCCTTCTCACCTCCTGATATTTATATGTACCCGAAAAACATTTTTTTATGCTGACAAGTCCCAAGAGACAAGGGGCATACCAAAGTGAATCGGTTGACAATTTGTGTCCCTTAAAATATTCTACATATATACATATTAGTTGACAATTGAACAATCATATGAATAGGTGGCCTATGAACTTACAAGAAAAACTTAAAAAACTAGAAAACATCCTAAGAGACATGAAGGGATTCGCAGTGGCCTTTTCAGGCGGTGTAGACTCCTCCCTGCTCTTAAAGGTTGCAAGTACCCTTGAAGAGGTAGAGGTTGTGGCGGTGACCATCCATGCTGCTGTCCATGCTGGTTTTGAAATTGAAGAAGCCAGGGAACTGGGCGAGGACCTACAAGTGGACCATCGCATTATTCCCCTAGAGGTTTTGGACCACCATGCCTTTAAGGACCATCCAGTGGACCGGTGCTACCACTGTAAAAAAGTTGTCTTTACTCGCATATTTGAAGAAGCCCACAGCCTGGGCCTTGATTTTGTGGCAGACGGGTCCAATGTGGACGACATCAGCGACTACCGGCCAGGTCTCAAGGCCCTTGAGGAACTCAGTGTGCGAAGCCCCTTGAAAGAAGCGGGCCTTACCAAGGCAGAGATCAGGTCCCTGTCAGCGGATTACGGCATGACAACGGCAACCAAGCCGGCTTACGCCTGTCTCGCAACGAGAATTCCCTACCACCAGCAGGTGTTCAAGGAAGACTTGGAGAAAATAGAAAAAGGGGAAGTTTGGCTGAAAGACCAAGGCTTTGAACAATATCGTGTTCGCCTCCATGGCGATGCGGCTCGGATTGAGGTTTTACCCCACGAAAGAGCACGCTTCTTCAATATGGACTTTATGGATCAGGTACAGGCCATTTTTAAGGAATTTGGTTTTGCCCACGTGGCACTGGATTTGGGTGGCTATCGAACTGGAAGTATGAATGTGGGCATTCCAGAGGGCACGGAGGCGTAACATGCATGAACAGCAAATACAAGCACTCTTGGAAGCGGTGAAGACCGGTGACACCAGTGTAGAACAGGCCATGAACAACCTAAAACAACTCCCCTTCGAAGACATTGGCTATGCCAAGATTGACCACCACCGGGGGTTAAGAAATGGCTATCCAGAGGTCATTTACTGTGAAGGCAAGAGCTTGGAACAGATCGAAGGTATTGTTCAGCGAATGATCCCTAGGGGAACCAACATTTTGCTTACCCGCGCATCGGAAGAGGTATTTGAGGTGGTGAAGCCTTTGAGTGACAAGGTGGAGTACTTCTCAGACCCTCGAATTGTACGAATTGTTCAGCGGCCCCTTGGAGAAACCAAGAGTCGCATTCTGGTCTGTACGGGGGGGACCTCTGACGTTCCCGTGGCCGAAGAGGCTGCCATCACTGCGGAAACCATGGGTAATACCGTTGACCGACTCTACGATGTGGGTGTAGCGGGAATCCACCGCCTGCTGTCCAATACGGACAAGATTGACCAGGCCAATATCATTATTGCTGTTGCAGGGATGGAAGGGGCCTTGGCCAGTGTCGTTGGCGGCCTAACGGACAAGCCTGTCATTGCGGTTCCTACGTCGGTTGGCTATGGGGCGCATCTGGGTGGAATTGCCACGCTTTTGGCCATGCTCAACAGTTGTGCCAGCGGCATTGGTGTTGTAAATATCGACAACGGATTTGGAGCAGGTTACCTTGCTTCCTCCATTAACCGTCAGATCGAAAAGGCCTTTGAACAGGAGGCGTAATATGAAAAAAATAGTCTATATCGACTGTCCATCTGGTATTGCAGGCGACATGACCGTGGGCGCCATGCTCCATGTGGGCGTTCCCTTGGAATACTTAGAAGCGGAGCTATCCAAACTCAAGGTGGACGGCTTTAAACTGTCTCTTAACATGGGGCAAAAGAACGGCATAACGGGCTTTAAGTTTGATGTCCTCCTGCCGTCTGGTGAGAAGGTGGACGAGGTTCATGGGTGTAACTTTGTGGAGGGCCACCATGGTCACAGTCATAGTCACGATCATGACCAGGGCCATGAGCACAGCCACGACCATGACCAGGGTCACGGCCATCACCATGGGCCAGGAGAACACCACCACCGCAACCTGACAGACATAGAAGGCCTGATTAATGAGAGCGACCTCAGTGATCGTGTAAAAGAGATTTCCAAGGCCATTTTTATGGAAGTGGCCAAGGCCGAGGGGAAAATCCACGACAAGCCCCTAACGGAAGTGCACTTCCATGAAGTCGGTGCCCTGGACTCCATTGTGGACGCTGTGGGGGCAGCGATCTGTATTGATTACTTAAATCCAGACGAAATCGTTATATCTCCTATCCATACGGGTACAGGTCTAGTACGGTGTGCCCACGGAAAGATCCCTGTACCCGCACCAGCAACGCTGGAGATCCTAACAGGGGTTCCTGTATATTCAACGGGTGTGCGCTCTGAGTTGGTAACACCAACAGGGGCAGCCATTGCCAAGGTGCTGGCGGATTTTTTTGGTCCCATGCCGGCAATGGAAATTGAAAAGGTAGGCTATGGACTCGGCACAAAGGACTTGCCACAGGCAAATGTGCTTCGGGTGGTAATCGGAAGAAAAGGGTAACAAGATGAAGATCATAGAGACCAATATTGACGACATGAATCCTGAAGTACTGGGCAGTGTAATGGAACGGCTCTTGAGCATGGGTGCCAAGGATGTTTGGGCGGAGTCCATTCATATGAAGAAGAATCGACAAGGTACCCTACTTAAGGTGATTGCTGACGACCAAGACACGGAAAAGTTGTCCATGTTTATCATGCAGCATACAACAACTTTTGGTGTTCGGGTATATCCGGTGGAGCGGATGATCCTGGAACGAAAAATGGAACATGTGGACACGGAATTCGGTCGGGTTTCCGTTAAATTGGGCTTTATGGAGGGTCTTCTCATTAAAGCGTCACCGGAATATGAAGACATGAAACGTTGTGCAGCTTCTGTGGGTCTTTCTGTCCTCTTGGTTGAGGAAGCCGCCCGGGCAGCGATCTGGGAAAAGTATAGGGAAGAATTACAGAAGGGCAATATGGGCATGTTCTAGTCATCCCATGGAGCATATCAAAGTTTTACCTAATTCCAAGTCTTGAAACCCGCCACAGGCAACAGCCTGTGGCTTTTTTCGTTTTTTGACAAAAGTTACGTGGCCTAGGGGGATAATTGGCCTATGCGTGGTTATGGACTTATAAACTTGGTATTTACTGGAATGCGATAAGAAAGGGGAATGGACCTATGAAAGTAACCATAAGACTCAAATTAATGGGGCTCGTTGCGCTCATGCTAGTAGCCATGTTGATCGTCGGAGGCACAGCCTATATGGGTTTACAGTCCATCGGTGCAGAAATCACAGAAATAGCTGAAGAAGACATCCCACTTACCAACTCACTCACGCTGATCACCGAGTATCAACTGGAACAAACCATTGTGTTTGAACAATTGTAGTCAACGGGGTGGGTACCCTGGAAGAGCAAAAGCAGATCCTCTTGGAAAATGAAAGGCCACAGAGGAAGTTCGTAAGGAAATCCAACAGCTCTCTGAAAAGTCCGAGAAGATTAGAGACATTGTTGCCCTGATTTCCGATATATCTGAACAGACCAACCTCCTGGCCTTGAATGCGGCCATAGAAGCAGCCCGGCCAGGAGAACACGGCAAGGGCTTTGCCGTGGTTGCTGACGAAGTGAGAAAGCTAGCAGAACAGACCAATGAAGCTACGGAGAACATCAATACCCTGATCCAGGGGATATTGGAAAGTGTACATCTGACGGTTAAGGACGTGTCCTATGCCAATGAACTGGTTGAAAAACAATCCGCCTCCATGGTGGAAACGACTCAGGCTTTTAACAAGATTCAACAAGCCGTTGAAGTGGTTGTTACCAATATTGATCAAGTTACATCGTCTTCTCAAGCCCTTAAGGACTTGGCTGAGCAGATCGAAGTCCAATTGGAAGAGATTGCACGGGTAACCGAGGACAGCGCTGCCGGTACGGAGGAGATGGCCGCAGCCACTGAGGAACAGACGTCAGGTCTTCAGGAAATTAATACGGCAGCCACGGAGGTTGCAGAAAAAGCAGAAGAACTTGAAAAACTGATCCATCAGTTCAAGGTGAAATAGGTTATTGGCCATGCAGAAGACTGAGAAAAGGTATTTTTACTCAACCACAAGTTGATATGAAACCCTTGTCATGCACCAAAATTCTACTATTTGGTGCATGACATTTTTTGTCCTAAAAATGTTACAACATTCAATAAATTTTATGGTAGAATAAGTCTACGTTTCTAAAAGAGGGAGACGATCGTTTTATAGGATAAGAGGGAAAAGGGGGACAACGTGAGTACAGAGAGAAAAACACACGGCGTCTTGAGCAACTTGCTTTATGTGTACCAACACATGTGGAAATGGCATAAGGAGTCTGTTTTCTACATGCTTGGCAACACGGTGGTGACGGCCATTGCTCCGTTCATTTGGGTTTTCGCACCAAAACTACTCATCGATGAACTGCTGGGTGCAGGACGGACCACCACCATCGTACAGCTATTGGCGGTGACTGCGCTGATCACTGTAGTGGTTCACTATTTGAAGGAATACTTTGTAGGTGTCTTCCGCATGAAGATGTCCCGTATTCGAATGATGTATGGCCTCAGACTCCACGAAAAGGCCATGACCCTGCCCTATGGGTCCGTGGAGAGTCCAGACCGACAAAATGAGCTGAGAAAGGCCACCAATTCTACGTCCAACCCCTACAGGGGCTTTGGTGGGGTCATGCTTCGGTCCTTCACCATCTTTGGCTACGGGATCGGGATCATTGGCTATGTGGCCATTATTACAACCCTACATCCTTTGATTTTGCTTTACTTGCTGGTCAACGTAGGAGTTATGTACTGGATCACAGACAAGACCAACAAGTATGAACATGAATGTTGGGACACCATGAGTCCCATGTACCGAAAGTCTGAGTACATTGCCAACACCATGACCAATTTCGAGTATGGCAAGGACATCCGGATTTATCAGATGAAGGACCTTCTACTGGCCAGAAAGGGCCAGTTTGACCGCAAGCGGGAGGGCATTCGAAACAAGGTTTATAAGAAGGAACTCATAAGAGACCTGACCAGCATTGCCTTTGTTCTCTTCCGAGACGGCCTGGTCTACGGTTACATTACCTACCTGGTCCTCCAAGGACAAATCGGATTTGGCAGCTTTATCATGTATGCGGCAGCCATCGGCGGATTCGCCGTCTGGGTCCAAGAGTTCATGGAGTTTTTTGCCCACCTGGTGTCTGCAGGACGCTATGTGGACGACTATAGAAAGTTCATGGAGATTGAAGGGGAGGACCAGACCCAACAACCCAATGACATTCCAAGTGGCGACAAGCTGGCCATTGAGTTTGACCAAGTCAACTTCACCTATGAAGGGGCTGACAAGGCCATATTTGAAGACCTGTCCCTGACCATCGAGGCCGGACAAAAACTGGCCATCGTTGGGGTCAATGGAGCAGGAAAGACCACCCTTGTCAAGCTCCTTACAGGCCTATACCGGCCCAACAGCGGGACCATAAAGGTTGACGGTGTGGACTGCACAAGCATTCCCCTGGACGAGTACTACAAACTCTTTTCAGTTGTTTTCCAGGAGTTCAAACCCCTGGCGGTTTCCGTGGCAGAGAACATTGCATCCATCGACTCACCGTCCGACTATGACCTCATCTGGCAAAAGCTTATGGAAGCTGGCCTAAAAGACAAGATCCAGTCCCTCCCCAAGGAGCTGGACACTACCATGCTCAAGGTCATCGACGACGAAGGGGTGGACCTGTCTGGGGGCGAAAAGCAGAAGCTGGCCTTGGCTAGAGCCCTTTACAAAAACGGACCTATCGTTGTCCTAGATGAACCGACAGCAGCCCTGGACCCACTGGCTGAAAAAGAGATTTATGAAAACTTCAACAATATGATTGCAGACCGGACAGCCATTTTCATTTCCCACCGCCTGTCCAGTACCAAGTTCTGTGACAAAATCGCCTTCTTTGACGGGGGCAAGATCGTTGAATATGGCACCCATGAAGAACTCATGGCCCTGGACGGCCAGTATGCCCACATGTTCTCCGTTCAAGCCCAGTACTATATTGACGGGGTCAGCCAGTCCACTACTGAGGAGGTGAGTGCCTAATGAAAAAAGAGCAAATGCCCAAACAACTCCACTCCAACGTGGCAGTACTCAAGTACTTCATTGGCCTGGTCACAAAACTGAGTCCATGGTATATACCTGCCCTGGTCATCCAGTCCATTGCCAAGTCCATTACCCCCTTGATCCTGATCATCGGGCCCAAACTCATTGTCGACGAGTTAACCGGCGGCAAGGACGTTGAGGTCCTCATGACCATTATCGGGGTCATGGCCATCGGGTCGGCTGTCTTTAACAGTGTAAGCAAGTACCTGGAATACAAGGTCAAGTGCTATACAGAAAAGTTTGGTAACGACTTTGAAAGTTACATATCTGCCAAAACCGTGGACATTGATTTTGAAAACATTGAAGATCCAGACGTCCTCAACCTCAAAGAAAGAGCCCTATTTGCTGTTCGTAACCACGGCCTCATTCGGGGTATGGTTGAGGGTTTGTCCAAGGTGGTTAACGAGTCCATTCTCATGTTATCACTGACAGCCCTGATTTGGACCTTTAGTCCCTGGGTGATTGGACTCCTCATTCTTGTGGTGGCCATCAACAGCTTTATTTTCAAGCGGGTTCAGTACTATTACTACAAGGAGTCCACGGACTCCGTGGGTGGCAACCGGGCCTTCGTCTATTTTATTACGGGTTCACGGGATCTGGAGATCGCCAAAGACCTCCGTCTCTACGGCATGGTGCCCCTCTTCATTAAAAAGATGGATGCCTACAACAAACGGGTCTACGAGGTCTACTCGGTCATGTACTCAGCCATTGGTCGACTGAATGGCATGGCCAGTGGAAATGTCCAGCTGCAAACCGTACTCATATACGGCTTCCTGGCCTACCGAACCCTGGCAGGTTCCCTGACCATAGGTAACTTCATGATGTATGCCGGAGCCATCGGCAAGTTCAGTCAAAGTATGAACACCTTGGTATCCAGCGTCATCGAAGTCAACCGCCAGTGTAGACAGCTGGAACTCCTCCTGGAATACGACCAGATTCCGCCGTCAACTGCCAAGGGGACAGCCCCGGTCCAGGTCCAGGAAAACTACGAAATTCGTTTTGAGAACGTCTGGTTCCAGTACCCCCGGGCAGAAGACTACACCTTGAAAAACATTAGCTTAACCATCAAACCCGGTGAAAAAATGTCCATTATCGGATTGAACGGGGCGGGAAAGACGACTTTCGTTAAGCTCCTAACCCGACTCTATGCGCCAACCAAGGGGGTCATTACCCTCAACGGTGTGGACATACAGACCCTCCGCTATAAGGACTATATGGACACCATGGCCGCCGTCTTCCAAGACTTTAGACTCTTTGGCCTGTCCGCTGAGGAAAATGTCACTGGGGTCTTGCCCGACGACAAAAACCACCCACGGGTGGAAGAATACCTCCGCCAGGCTGGGGTATGGGAGGACATCGACGCCCTGCCCAACAAGCTTTCCACCAACCTGGACAAGCGCTTTGATAAAGAGGGAACCAAACTATCCGGTGGCCAGGCTCAAAAGATCGCCATTTCAAGAGCCCTTTACAAGGATGCGCCCATCGTCATCCTAGATGAACCAACCGCGGCCATTGATCCCTTGGCTGAACATGACGTGTATTGCCGATTTGATGAGTTGGTCGGTGGCAAAACCGCTATCTACATCTCCCATCGTTTGTCTTCTTGTCGCTTCTGCGACCGGATTGTGGTCTTCCATGGTGGGGAGATCATCCAAGTGGGCAACCACGACCAGCTGATTCAAGAAAAAGGCGGCCAGTATGAGACCATGTACTCGGCCCAGGCAGAGTATTATGTGGCAGGATAGCCTCTTCCAATGGATTACTGACCTAGGAAGCCATGTACCACCTTGCTACATCATGGACAAGGTGGCCATGGTTCAGGGTCTCCATCTTGTCGACTTTGTCGACAATCTGAGCAGTTGCAGAAAACTATTTCTGCAACTGCTTTTTTAGTGAATGCTTCCGAATACCCATGATGAGGTTTGATCTACCGGCCATTTTATGAGGAGGGAAGAGGCAAGAAGGACATCCAAAAGTTCAGTTTTTGACCAAGTGGAAGTGAAATTATCTGAAAACTCAGAAAACCTATTGACAAACCTAAAAAAAACCAAGTACACTACCCACAAAGAAAACCTTTTCCAAAATACACCTTACCAAAGGTCTAATTTTTTACAGGTACGTTTAACGTTAAACCTACTCATAAAGTCCATTTTATTAAAGCCAAGCGACTTCTTCGCAGGTTGGATACCTGCTGAACAAGTCGTATGATTTGCACAATTGGTAAAACGTTAAACCTCATGAAGGGGGACACATGCCAAAGGTAACTATTAAAGACATAGCAAAGCGAGTCGGCGTCTCTCCAACCACTGTGTCCAATGTGATCAACGGGAGACACAGGAAGGTTTCCAGCGACACGATTCATAAGATTAACCGGGTGATTGAAGAAACCAAATATGTACCAGACTTGTCAGCAAGGAGCCTGGTTTCTAGACGATCTAAAATGATTGGTGTCATCATCCCCCAAACCGAGGAACACCGGCAGTTTCTACTGGAGAACCCATTCTACTCAGAAATCGTCAGTGGCATTGAAAACAAACTTCGGGCCAATGGCTATTACATGATGTTAACGGGTGTTGACAAGGACACTACGGAACTTGCAGCTCTTTCCAACTGGAACTTGGACGCCTTAATTCTTATGGGCTTTTATAAAGATGGTTTGTATGAACAGTTCAAATCAGTTAAAGTTCCAGTCCTGCTCATTGATAGCTACATAGAAGACGAATACTTCCACCACCTAGGCATCGATGATGAACAGGGGAGCTATCTGGCTACCAAACACCTCATTGACCATGGCCACCGTCACATCGCCCTGGTTTCAGGTCACTTAAAGGAAGACGGCGTTGCTGACAAACGCTATAAGGGTTATCAAAGGGCCCTATGGGAACATGACATTCCCTATAATCCAGCCTATGTCTTTGCAGACTCAGTGAGCTATGAGTGGGGTCTAGAAGCAGCAGGGGCCATTCAGGGACAGGGGGAGATCACGGCGGCCTTTTGTACTGCAGACTTGATTGCTGCAGGCGTCATGACTGGCCTCCACGGTTCTGGTTTGTCGGTACCGGGTGACATCAGCGTTGTTGGTTTTGACAACCTGTCCATTTCCAAAATGACTTTCCCAGCCCTGACCACAGTCAACCAAGAGATCTTTGACAAGGGGCAAAAGGCAGCGGAGAGTGTCCTGGACATTCTGAATAAAGGAATCAACAGCGTGCCGAGAAATCAAGTTCTGGAAGTCTCCATTATGGAACGAGACTCCGTGAAACGACTAGAAGAAGCGGAGGACAAGTAATGGTCGGACATACCGGGTGGAGAAAAGCCAAGACCCTGGCGATTTTCCTTCTTCCTAGCATAATAGGCATGTCGATATTCGTCATCCTTCCCATACTCTCTTCACTGGGACTCAGTTTTACAAAGTGGGACCTCATTGGAGACATCCAGTGGGTTGGCATAGAAAACTATGTCAATGTTTTGCAAGACACCACCGTACATGAAGCCCTCCAACACACCCTCTTGTTCATTGCTGGCTACCTGCCTTCTGTAATGATCATCGCTCTTGGACTGGCTTTACTACTCAATAAAAAACTCAAGGGGGTTGTGTTCTTCAGGGCCCTCTACTTTATCCCAGTGATCACCTCCTGGGTGGCCGTGTCCATGATATGGAAGTGGTTGTTGAATCCGGAGTTTGGGATTATCAACTACCTTCTTTCCCTGGTTGGCATCCAAGGTCCCGGTTGGCTCCTTGATCCCAATTGGGCCATGGCGGGGGTCATTCTGACTTCCGTATGGAAGGACATTGGTTTTATCACAGTCATCTATTTGGCCGGGCTCCAAGAGATCCCGGAACACCTATACGAGGCAGCACAAATCGACGGGGTAACTCCCTGGCAGAAGTTCCGTTACATCACATGGCCCATGTTATCCTCCACCACCTTCTTTGTGGTGACCATCTCCCTGATCAACTCATTCCAAGTCTTTGACCAGGTCTGGATCATGACAGAAGGGGGACCGGCAGGGGCAACCAGTGTAATGGTCGAGCAGATCTACAAAAATGCCTTTAAGTATTACAAAATGGGCTATGCGTCCGCCATATCCTGGGTGCTCTTTGTGATCATCTTTACCTTTACCTTTATTCAAAACCGCATACAGAAGAAATGGGGGTACAGTCATGACGAATCCTAAGACAAAAAAACGGCTGTCAAAGGGCTTACAGTATGCCCTCTTACTGGCAGGCGCTGTGGTGATGTTACTTCCCTTTGCATGGATGCTATCCACCTCGCTAAAAACATCGGAAGCCACCTTCATGCTTCCACCCCAGTGGATACCAGAAAACCCGAGTTTGGACAGTTACAAGCAGGTCTTTGAAACCGTCCCCATGGCCCGGTTTTTCATGAACAGTGTCTTTATCGCCCTGGTTACTACCTTTTTCCAAGTTTTGATCTGCGCCATGGCAGGATACGCCTTTGCCAGAATTGACTTTCCGGGACGAGAAGTCTTGTTCTATATCTACTTGGCCACCCTCATGGTGCCCCAACAGGTTACCATGACACCGTTGTTTATTCTCATGACGAAATTGGGATGGGCCAATACCTACAAGGCCCTGATCCTTCCCGGAATATTCAGTGCCTTTGGCACCTTTCTCATGCGGCAGTTTTTCCAGGGCATCCCCCGTTCCATTGAAGAAGCAGCCTTCATTGATGGGGCAGGCTATGTGACCATTTTCTTCCGCATTATTATCCACCTTGCCAAACCGGTCATTGCGACCCTGTGGATCTTTGCATTCATGGCGAGCTGGAACAACTTCCTGTGGCCCCTGATCATTACCAGTGACACGGCCCACATGACGCTGCCCCTGGGGCTGGCAACACTACAAGGTAGGTGGACAACCGACTGGAACGTTCTTATGGCTGGGACACTGATCAGTATTATTCCAATGCTGTTGGTGTATGTATTTACGCAAAAGTATATCATTAAGGGTTTGACCCACACGGGTCTGAAGTAGAAGGAGGGGACTACATGAAAAAGTGGTTTAGCATCATGACAATTTTAGTCGTGCTTGTGGCAATGCTCAGTGGTTGTACGGGGGCCAGCCAAACGGCGTCCGACGAACCGGTAACAATTAAGTACATGACTTTCTCAGCAGCACCGGACCACCTTGAAGATCTTGATAACATGATTGCTGCATTTGAAGCACAAAACCCAAACATCAAAGTGGAATATGAAGCAGTGGGCTGGAACGACTACTTCACAAAGCTTCAAACGGTGGTTGCTTCTGGTAAAGCACCGGACACATTTGAACTCAACTATGAAAACTTCGTTACCTATGCTTCCAAGGACGCCCTTTATAACATGGACGCCCTAATGGCGGACGACAAGGACTTTGACGCAAGCGTGTTTAACAAGACTGCTCTAAATGCATTTAAGTACGACGGCAGCCAGTACGGCCTTGTGGAGAGTTTCTCCAACGTTGTTCTTTACTACAACAAGGATCTATTTGACGCAGCAGGCCTGGATTATCCAGACGCGTCTTGGACGTGGAATGACGAGCTAGCTGCAGCGAAAAAGCTTACAGACGAAGGCTCTGGTGTATGGGGTTCCTACGCACCCATCCAGTTCTGGGAGTTCTATAAGACGATTGAGCAAAATGGCGGCAAAATCTTCAACGAAGACAAGACACAAGTTGTCATTGACTCCAAGGAAAATGTGGAAACCCTAACATGGATGATCGACAAGATCAACAAACACAAGATCACACCTTCTGACGCTCAAATGAGCGGTCAGTCCGATGGAGACCTCTTTAAAGCTGGTAAGATCGCCATGCTTCGTACAGGCATCTGGATGTTTGACGCATTTAAAGACACAGACTTTACATGGGATATCGCCCTGGAACCAGGCAACACTCAAAAAGCACACCATTTCTTCTCCAATGGCGTGGCCATCTCTAAAAACACAGAGAATCCAGAAGCGGCTTGGAAGTGGGTCAAGTTCTTCACATCAGCCAAAGAATCAGCAGAAATCCGAGTGGCATCCAGCTGGGAACTACCAGCCCTTACAGACCAGTCTCTACTGGACGCTTACCTGACCAAGAACCCACCGCAAACCCGTACGGTTGTATTCGACGCATTGGATAGCCTGGTTGTTCCTCCAGTCATCGAAAACTGGAATGAGCTAACGGATATTGTAGGCAAGGAACTAGACCAAGCCAAGCTGGGTCAAAAGACGCCTGAAGAGGCACTGAAAGACGCAAAAGCCAAGCTTGAAGAACTGATTAACTAGGTTCGTAACAAGCGCATCATTACAGGAATGTTTGGAGGAAGACTTATCGTCTTCCTCCATTTTCAAAACCTTGAACCGTAAATCCCAGCAACCTAACATATGGACCTCAATAGGAAAGAGACTATGAAAAAAAATTACTATCCAACTGCAAATGAATACATCGCCATACCCACCATCACTTCGGATGGTGTCATCGAGCAGCTCAACTACCTGTCCATGGTCGACAGGGGGGTCATTGAGTTAACAGGTAAACCCTTTTTAAGGCCCGTTATCCAAGTGGACGGGCAACCTGTACCCATCGACCAAGCAGAATGGACCTGGGAAGCCTACTGGATTCCCACCTTTACAATCGAACACAACGGATGCAAAATCCGAGGACAATATATCACCCCCCAGGACACCAAGGGATGGTTTCTCAGGGTGGCGGTTGAAGAAACTGAGGCAAGTCAGAATGAAAACAGACAGGTCGAAATCAGCCTCCAGGGCCACTTTGGACCTGTCCTTCACAGTATCAATGAAACCAAGCCGGTGGTCGGGCAAAAAATGGCCTATAAGAGCTTGTGGAACCAGGGCTACGTTTTCGACTTTCGAACAGGGGTCACAAAATTTGCCTTTGGCTTTGTCACACCCGGCGGCTTTGATGACCAAGATTGGAACCCAGACACTGAAGCGTTTTGTCTGACCAAAAGAGAAAGACTTCATAAGGACCAGCGAGCCCTCACAGTGGACCTCTTCATGGGGATTGGGCTGGAAGAGGTCAGTGCGGTTACCCAGGCCATTCATATGGACCGGGAAACGGGCGACCACCTGGTTGGCTCCCTAATGACCTGGCTACAGGACCGCAAGATCCCAGTGGAAGACCCCCACATGGAGAAAATCCTCAACGTTAACCAGTTCTTTAATTACTTCTATGCTACTGGAAGAACCCTGGACACAGAGGAACTGATCCTCTGCACCTCAAGAAGTCCCCGCTATTATGTCAGCGCAGCCTACTGGGACCGGGACAGTTTAATTTGGTCCTTCCCAGCCCTCCTGCAGACAGAAGCCCAAACCGCCAGGGAGGCCCTGGAGTATGTCTTCACTAGACAGGCTAAAAATCTGGGTATCCACAGCCGCTTCATCGACGGAACCGTCTTGGAGCCTGGTTTTGAAATGGACGAGCTCTGTGCACCCCTCCTGGCCCTGGACCAATATATCCAGAAGACCAAGGACTATTCCATAGTCGAAGAAGCCTATACTCGAAAAGCTCTCCGGTTAATAGAAAGGCGGATGATGGAGTGGAAACATCCTCAAATTGATCTTTTTGGAACCTTCCTCATGCCCACAGACGACATGCGGGTCTATCCTTATTTGACCTATAACAATGTTCTTGTCTGGAAGGCCCTCCACATTCTCAGTGACCTCTACAATCATCTGGGATCGAAAGAAAAAAGCCTATGGGCAAGGGACATGGCCGTCAAGGTGAAAACGTCTGTGTGGGCGCATCTGACTACAGAAGCTGGACAAGCTGGCCAAACAGGAAAGGAAGGCTACTTTGTTTGGAGTAGCGACCTAGATGGCAACCACGATTTTTATGACGAACCACCTGGGAGTTTAACTCTCTTGGCCTACTATGGCTTTGTGGAAGAAGAGGACCCGACCTTTGTGAACACCTTAAAACGGCTCTATACCTCCTCTTTCCCCCACTATTTTAACGACACGAATTTTGAGGAACTGGGTTGTTCCCACGCTGATCATCCATGGATTTTATCCATCTGCAACAGCTTGATCAATGGGCGCCACAGGGAGGCCCTGGACATGCTACGACGAACCACCATGGACAATTACATTGCCTGTGAGAGCATAGACGAAATGACGGGAGTTTGGGAAACAGGGGCCCACTTTGCCACCTGTGCTGGCTTCCTGGTCCATGCCCTGACCACGGCGAAGAAGGAAGGACACATATGAAATATCCGGGACTCAGTATCATCGGATGTGAAAAGTTAGCAGGCATGTACGGTGTAAACGAAGGCATTATTGACGGCAAGGGGACAGGGGTCCGTCACTTGTTTTACGACGGTTTTGACCTGGACCTGGTCCACAGTGCAGTCACCCTAATTAAGGACGGTGACCGGATATACTATGGCAACCGTATGGAAAAAAAAGCAGGCCACCCAGTCCATGGAAGGCCCCTGGACAGCTATGTGGAAAAGGGATTTTGCTTTTCCGACACCTTTGAATACGAACAACTGAGAAAAACAGACAAGGCCTTTGGCTTTGGGGAGAGCTCTCTGGGCTTCTCTGTAGATATTGAAAACCGACTCCATATTGGGCGGGACATAGAAGTCTTTGCCTATGTCCTCTTAAGACCCCAAAAAAATATGGAAGCCAGCCGCCAGGGGGACCAGGTGGTTGCCGGGGGCCAACACAGCCAGGTGAGCATTCGGTGTGAGGACCCGGACAAACACTTTATTGTGGAAGAAGGCCCAACGGGATTTATCTACCGCCTGACTTCGGCAGTTTTGTATGACGAGGCCTTCGAGGGCCCCGTTCGTCCTCTAGATACTTCATTGACCGGCGTACTACTGGGCAAGAAAATCCATTTGCCCGCCGACGGCCATGTGGCCTTCCAGTGGACCATGGACTTTGAACGGTCAGAGGAGGCCCTCCACCAAAGAACCCAGAGCTACCCAGTGGGCCAGGCCAAGGACTTGGCGACTGCCTACTGGACAGGTTATCTGGAGGCTGGACACCCCGCAGCCCACCAGACTTACGGGGCCCAGGAGCGCATTAATCGAATAGCCATTAAAAGTGCCATGATCGGGGGATTTGTACCGGCCGACCTGACGGGCGAACTGTGATCAAGCAGGTGGGCGGCTTCGAGGATGTCCT
>CAYFHQ010000028.1:0-35631 GCA_964342805.1 uncultured Peptostreptococcaceae bacterium
TTAGTAAGGAACAAGCGGGTGAGATCCTAGCCGCTGCAGACATTGACCCCAAGCGTCGAGGAGAAACCCTGTCCATTGACGAGTTTGCCACCCTGGCCAATACCCTGGTGGAATTCCGTCGCAGGGGTTAAGACCCTTCACAATGAAGTGAAAATAAACCATAAAGAAACCAATCCCCAAAGCGATTCCTAAGCGCTTTGGGGATTTTTTATGACTGGAAAAGGGCCCTATAAACCTCACCAATAAAGCCCTTGAGCTGGTGGACCCCTAAGTTGCTATTGGTCATAACCACCAGGGTGGTCTGGTCCCTGAGGTAGCCAATGACCATGGACTGGAAGCCAATTCCCCAGCCCATGGAGGACACCTCAAGCCCCTTCTCAGTCTGGTCGAGAAAAAGGCCTAGACCCGCCCAAGGGGTCTCAAACTGGGGGGAAACCATGTCCTCGTAAAGGGTTTTTGCTATGCCCAGTTGACTTTGACCCACCAAGCCATGTTGGATTTCCCTGACCAGGGTCAAGAGGTCCTCCGACGTGGACCAAAGCCCAGCTGCGGCGGCAAAGGGGTAGACCGGAAAGGGAGAAGATGCGGTTTTGCCAACCCTGTCATGGCCCCTACAATCCTGGCCTTCCCGGGCTGAGTCGTCTTCAAGAATCACCTGGGTCTGGGTCATACCCAGGGGGTTCAAGACCTCTTCTTTAAGGATTTGGCTGAAGGATTTGGGCGTCTCTCTTCCTTTGTTGACTTGGGACAGGATGACTGCTTCAATCAGGCAGTAGCCCATGTCCGAGTGTGAAAGGTCTTGCCTGGTTGAGGGCTTGCTCAGGTGTGGTGCTTGTGGGTCTAGGACTCATATTTTCCTCCTGGGGGCAGTGGTTGCAGACTAGGTCCAGTATAGTATGATAGAGGTGACGATTTTTAATCATTCTTGCCAACTTTGGAGGTCCTATGGAATTGGCTGCAATGAACCGGGCACTGACATATATCGAAGACCACTTGGGGGCACCCTTGACGGTCAAGACCATTGCCCAAGTGGCGGGCTATTCCCCCTTCCACTTCGACCGGGTCTTTCGCTATGCCCTGGGGGAACCCCTCATGGCCTATGTGCGCAAGAGACGGTTGACGGAGGCGGCTGGCCTTTTGGTTGAGACAGACATGCGGATCATTGATATTGCTGTCCAGGTGGGCTTTGCCTCCCAACAGGCCTTTTCCACCACCTTTGCCAAGTACTTTGAAATGCCTCCGGGTCGTTTTAGAAAACAAGGTCTGCGCAGGTCCCTCCTGGAGAAGAAGGCTCTGACCCTGGACGCAGTTCCCGCCTGAGGCCCTTGACCACCCGGGTGCCCAAGAGGGTCCACAAAGTGGCCTTTGAAGTGGTGGGCTTGTATACTTACGGGACCAATAACCAGGGGGAAATTCCTGCCCTTTGGCAGGCCTTTATACCAAGGATTGGTGACATTCAAGACCGGGCCAGGCCTGGGGTGACCCTAGGTGTGTGTGACCATGTGGACCACTTTGACGCACAAGTAACTGCCTTTGGTTACCTTGCAGGGGTTGAGGTTAAGGACGGTGCTAAGATACCTGAAGGCATGGAGAAAATCCAGGTGGCCAGCCAGACCTACCTGGTCTTTACCCATGTGGGGTCCACAGGCGACTTGGAGGAAACCTACCAGTATATTTATGGGTCCTACTTGTTTCAGTCCAAGGCTGTCCTGGTGGATGCACCGGATTTTGAGTGGTATGACCACCGGTTTGATGGGGGTGTTGGCCAATCAGAACTGGATATATATATTCCTATTGCTGGTTTGGATTCAGTGGATTTTGACCGGGTGGATGGGGAATGAAAAAGGGAAATGGGACGGGGTTGTTGAATGAGTAAAGGACGGGTGTTGACCCGTTAGAAGGTGAGGAGTCATGAATAAACGATTTTCGAGGTCATATCAGCGATTTGACTCGCGACTCAGGTATATTCAGCAACACTCCCAGATGGTCTATGTGTCCTTGACCCAGTTGAAAAAACTATTGCCAACGGACCGCAACAAGACCATTTGTGAAGTGCTGGACGTGAGTAAGACCACGTATGAACAGTTGAACCAGCCTTGTTCTCGCCACAATAAAGAGCGGATGATCAAGTACTCTTTTAAGAAGAACAATGAGCAGGTCATTATTGATATCTTTAATGCGTATTCACAGTATTTGAAGGATATCTTGGCGGAAATGTACGATGTGTCCCCAGAGCAGATATTGGAAAAGTCCAATAAGGTGATGACATTTTCGGACATACAAAATCACGATAGCATGGATGATTTAAAGAAAACCATGATCGACGAGATTTTCCGGGACTTGGAGCGGAGCAAGAGCACAAAAAAAATCCTCTTCAAGGTTATTGGCCACACGGGTATTCGGACCAATAAAAATGACCTGGAGCGGGCACTGGCATATCTGGACTTACGACATATGGTGGTGCACAACGAAAGCAAGATCAACAAGGACTATGAGAAGAACCACCACAAGTTGCTCAAGTTGAAGGACGGGGACGACGTGCCCGTGGTCTACCAGACGACCCAGCGGATGCACGACTCGGTCCACAAGATGGTGGAAGAGGTGGACCAGGCCCTGGTGAAGGGTGGTTTTGTAGCCTAAAAGACTTTGGTCAAACCAGCTTCATCTTTGGTTGGCCACGGTCCTTGGGACATTTGGCCACCGGAAGATCCATACAGTAAACGAAGATCAATGCAGTAAAAAAGGAAGGGACGTGAGATTAGATTCTCCGTTCCTTCCTTGTGCTTTTTTGCATATAGAGGACCTGGTCGGCCTTGGACACGCCGGTCCAAATGTCGTCCCCCTCCCTGGGGGTAATGATATGGTAGCCGGAACTGATGGTCACTTGGTCCGAAGTCATGCTCTTTTCATGGGCCATGGCCAGGTCACGGATGGTCAGGGTTAGTTTATCTGTGAAGGAGGCCAATTGGTGGCTGTCGGTGTCTATGAAGAGGATAATGAACTCGTCACCTCCGAAGCGGCCAGCTTGACCGTGGTACTTGTCTGCCAGGTCGTGGAGGGTTTTTCCCACCTGACGGATGACGTCGTCTCCAGCCACGTGGCCATAGTGGTCGTTGTATTCTTTGAAGTAGTCGATGTCCAAAAGGATGACCCCTAAATTGGTCTGGAGATCTATGGCGTTGGCGAAGGCTGAGGTATAGAGCCGCTCCCAGGTATTTCGGTTGTAGACACCGGACAGGGTGTCAAACTGGGAGATATATTCCAAGTTGGTGTTAAGCTCCATGAGTTGCTGGTTTTGAACAAAGTTCCGCTTGGTCAATTCATGGAGGTAGGCCCGGATGATAATGGCAAAGCCAACGATTTGGGTACTGGAAGTTAAAACCGTGCTGGACAGGACGGTGGAAGACCGAATGATATTGAGCAGGCCCATGAACATGAGGTGGTTAACGGACAGGATGGCCGTGAAACGGGGCGTTTGCACATCTAGGATAATGGCATAGACAAAGACGACAATATAATAGACCACAATTTCCTCGTGTTGAAATTGGTCGGCAATGGCAATGCCAACCGCCCAGAAGATGTGGTAGTAGGCTAGGAGGAGGGTGAAAACACCATAAAAACGTAGCTTCTGGTCTTTGAACTTGACCAGGTGGCCCAAGAGGAGCAGGAGGATATTAGCAGCAATGGTAGCCCCATAAAAAGTGTAATAGCCACGAAGAATGATGGGCTCGTTTGTAAAGGGGGTCATGAGGCTCATGAACAAGTTATAGACTTGAATGAGCAGGATAACGCCGCTGGCTATGAGCATTCGGTTAAAGTTGGTCACTGTGCTCTGCTTATTGTAGGTGTCCAAGAATCGCTGGGGGATCTTGAGGAACAATCGGCTCAGCATATCGCACCTCTTTTCATCAAATATAGGGTCATAAAAAGTAAATCACTTGCTAATCTGATTTATTTATATCCATTTAGTATACTTTTCACTCGAAATTGAATAGGAAATCTCAGAGACTTAACAGTGGCGGTGGACGAGGGATAAAAAAAGTCCGGGTAGCCTAGTCAAAGGCCCCGGAACGTTTTTTATTGAGGTAGGTATTGAGAACGGGAAGAAAGTTGAGGATGCCATTGGTGGCCATCTTGATTTCAAAATCCGGGTCCAGGTCCTTAAAGGGGATGGACTTTCGGCCCCCCTGCTGGGCAATAGTCACATACTTGACCAGGACTTCATAGGGGATCAGGTGGTAGCAGTCACAGTGTTTGAAGTGGGCAATGATAAAGGCCAGGCCTTTTTGGTCCACAATGTCATGCATGAACTCCACCTGGTGGTCATGGATATTGGACAGGGGCAGGGACTTTTGTGCTGTTTCCTTTGCATCAAAAGCAATGCCGATGCCCTGCATAATGCCCATAAAGTCGACCGTGGACTTTTTCTCGAAAAAGCCCTTGGTAATGGTGCCGTTTCCATCAATGTCGATGACCTTCACGGGGGTTGCTATTTTATCCACACGACCGAGTTTTTGCTGTCGATAGTATTCAATGGTGGTTGTGATCAGGTCTTCCAGGTCGCTTCCCCGGAGGCCCCTTGTACGCCAAGTCGTCATTTATACCTCCTGTTTTCCACAAGTATAGTCTAACATGAAAGGGCTTTTAGGGGGTTTTTACTTGTTTTGCCCACAAAATCTGTGGATAACTTGTGGATACTGTTGACAACCCAAACAATTTTGCAGACTTATAACAAAATCGTAACGATTGAAAGGGCACTTGGTGATTTTTATACGAATGATAAGAATGAGCCATTGTTAATTTGTTCGGGGGAAGGGAGTGAATCTAGAAATATCCACAAATTCCACAGCGAATATGTGGAAAACTCCTGGAGGATGGCTAATCATCCCCATCCTGGCTGTGGATAGGGACTTTTGTATTAATACCTGAACACGATCATTGTTTAATCCCTGTCAAAAAAGGGCATACATGTTGCGGGAGTAAAAAAAGCGACCAGGGGTTGACAACCATATCACAAGGGATTATTCTATAGACACAAAGACCCCCCTACCAGAGGGGTGGGAAAAGGAGGTCCTGATATGAGTTTTCATCTTACTGACGCTGCTAGAGAAGAAGTCACAAACATGATGAATGTCAAACAATCCGATAGCCTAATGGTGCGGGTATTCGTAAAAGGCTTTGGTTGAGGCGGCCCCGTGTTTGGCGTTGCTCTGGACGAGCGACATGACTCTGACTACGAAGAGGAACAAAACGGCGCGAAAATAATTGTGGACAAGGAACTACTGGACATATATAAGGGATTCGAAATCGACTTCACTGAAAGCTGGTTTTCCAAAGGATTCTTTGTAAGACCTGCAGCAGGCATGGTCTCCAGCTGCTAGACTTGTACACCCGTCGTTCAAGTTGTACAATGAAGATGAACACTACACAGACGGAGGTTTCTTATGAGCAAAAAAGTTGTTGTATACACAAGTAATACTTGCGGTTACTGCCACATGGCAAAAGACTACCTAAATGAGAACAACGTAGAATTCGAAGAAAAGAACGTATCAACAGACCCAGTTGCACGTAAAGAGCTAATGAGCCAAGGTTTCATGGGCGTACCAGTGATTTATGTGGACGACGAAGTTGTTCAGGGATTCGACAAAAACAAGCTGGACGAACTACTCAAGTAGGGACGCCATGACATGCACAAAAGAGCCGACTTATTCCAGAGTAAGGTTGAAACATACTTTGGTATAAGTCGGCTGTCTTTGTTTTTTGGCCTTTATGTCTTGTCTAACAAGACCTTAGAAACTCCATCAAAGAGCAAAAGCAAGGGTCGTCTGTTCAAAAGGCCCCAGCTTATTTGACCGCCACTGGCAGGTAGACCACCGTACGGTACTTGTCGGGGTTGCCCTTGAGCAGCATACCGGGTCCTTTCTCATAGACCTCCCGGGAGGGGGTCAAAACCTCATAGTCTAGGTCCAGGGCCTTGTCCATGAGGGCCTTATAGGCGTGACCCATCCCTTCATAGGCGCCCACATGGAGGGTTCTCAGGCTTTTTTGGCCAGGCAGGGTCTTGGTGGTAACTGCTCCCTTTTGAATGGTCTTTTTGACAGGAACACACACTTCAATATCAGCGTCTTCTTCTTTAAACTCCATGTCATGGCACATGGCCATGGCGGGACCAGCTGCTGCGCCGCCTACAGCCCCCACGAGCCTACCAAAGTAGGTCCCCATTTCATCAAATCGTCCTCTATATCGGATGGAAGCCACCTTAAGGGCTGGTGCGTCCACCACTTCTACTTCATAGGTCTCCTGGTTCATGGATTCCACCTCCTTACGAATATGGTTTTGAATTTGCTTGTTCACCTTTCTCAGTTGCAGGATCCGCTGGGTGATCTGGTCTTGCTTCTCCAGCAGGTAGGCCTGCAGGTCGGCCTCGTCTTCCATATGGTCCAGGACTTCCTTAATTTCTGGCAGGGTGAATTCCATGGTCTTTAATAATAAGATGCGCTCTATCCGATAAAACTCGGCGTCGGAATAATAGCGGTAGCCTGAGGCGTCATCGATTTTGGCTGGCAGCAGGAGGTCGATCTCATGGTAATAGCGGAGAGTCTTTACGGAGACCCCCACCATGCGGGAAAAGCTTCCGATCTGATACATGTGTCCTCCCTCCTACCTTTTTTCTACCTTAAATCGCAGGACCGTCTTTAGTTTCTCCGGGGCAGTCCGGTTAAAGTCGCTGAGATAGATCTCCCGGTGGATTTTTGACTGGCGTCTGTAGCCTTCTTCCTCTGCCCAAGCTTCCATTCGGGCAAATGTGGCAGGTTCGTCATCAAAGGGACCCATATGGAGCATCTGGCAAACTAGGCCATCTGTTTGCCTGTCGAACCGTACGGCAGACAGGGAGGGGTTGTCGTCAACAGCTTGGGCAATGGACCGCATCTTTTCCACGAAGTCAGGGGTGACAAAGTCTGGTTGGCGGATCATGAGGGTCCACTTGAAATTGGTCTTGTCTCTTGGATCATAAACCGTGCCAGGGATAATGTCCCATATCCCCTCTAGGGGAGGGACTACATATTCAAAGTAGTCTGCTGGGGCATGGCCACTCTTGTGGGACATGCGGATTTTGTAGGCCAGGGTGTAGAGGGCCTTGACAGCTTGCTGGAAGACTTGACCCTGGGGGGCACCTTGACCATCGATCATTAGGTAGGGGAGGTCGGGGACTTCCAGGATGGCCGGTTTTTTGGCCGAGGGCTTGTAGAGGTGCTTGTCAGTCTTTTTAAAGTCGATTTTACTTGGGCTTGTCATGGGCTCACGTCCTTTCTTTTCCTTCTTCTTGATATGAGTATACCCTCTCCGGTTAGGGGGAGAGTCAAGGGATTAGAGAGAAAATTCTCAATTTCTCAGCAAGTATTAATCTTTATCTGTAATACTATCCAATAAGTGAGAAAATTGGAATGGAGCTATAGGGTGAATCAATCCAATCCAATGACCAAGTGATAGAGACAAGTAGGGGAGTAAAACATGAAAAAACGAATTCTAGGGGTGGGTGCACTGGTTGCCCTGTTACTTGTGGGCTGGTTTTGGTGGAGTGGGGGATTTCATTCGCCAAGGACTTATACAGAAGAAGAACTCTTTGGCTACTACACAGGGGCAGACCCCACAGCCCTGACCCAAGACCAAATGGTGGAGGACCTCCGCTACCTCCACGAAGTAATGGAAGAAAACTATCCCATGTTTGATGTATTGGAGCGGACCCATGGGGTCTCTTGGCTGGACCGACAGGCAGACCATGAAACCTTAATCAAATCCTCGTCGGGCATGACTACCTTTTATACAACCATGAAAAAGATCCTTGGTGAGCTCAAGTGGACCGGTCATGGAACCTTGGTGACAGTTGAGGAATATGACAACAAACGTGGGCTTTATGAGCGGATAGACAAGGAACCCTGGCTGTCGATTTTGAGTCATGAGAAAACGGCCAAGATGTATGGGGCCCTGGGAGAAAAACTCTTGAAATCGAAAGGCGATGAGGAGGAGGCTCAAAAGGCCTTGTCCAGTCCGCCGGTGAATCTCTTCTTTAAAGTCCATGAAGAACTTGACACGGCCTATGTGAAAATCAATTCTTTTGGTGGTCGCCATATGGAAGCGGACCTCCCCCGGTTGCAGGCCTTTTTTGATGAAGAGGCGGACAGGGATTACTTGATCATTGATATTCGGGGCAACTCCGGAGGGGCAACAGACTACTGGGTTAAGGGGATTACCGAAGCCAATATCCAGACCGCCTATACGACACCGGGCTATGGGGTCTTTAAAGAAGGCAGGCTATATGACCTCTTTGCCATCCAGGGCATAAAAGCCCAATCCATGGACCGCTTTCCCGGGGACCTCCAGGCACCTGAGGAGGTCTATGCAGACTTTGACCGCTTTTATACTTATAGTATGAAGCTACAACCCGATGGATCTACACCCTTCAAAGGGAAAGCCATAATTCTTATGGATGAAATGAACTATTCCGCCTCCGAAGGTTTTGTCCTGGACGCTAAGCATAGTGGTTGGGCTACCCTGATCGGTCGTCCTTCTGGAGGTGACGGTATGGGACGTGACCCAGTGGTCTTTGCCCTGCCCAATAGTGGCCTGGTGGTCCAGTTTTCACTGGAGATGGGTTTGAATCCCGATGGATCTTGCAACGAAGAGACAGGAACACAGCCAGATATTTTGGTAGAAAAGGGAGTCGATTCTTTGGATTTCACCCTAGATTTAATTGGAAAAAGCCAACTATAAGTGCTAAAAACTGTGCTCAAAAAGGGAAATTCTCCTTTTTGAGCACTTTTTTTGATTTTTCTTTTAGGAAAGCATGAAGTCGACCAATCGGTTGATGTTAGCGGATTACATCCGATTAGAGCAGCGTTGAAGATATCTATTTCGATGGTTATAAAAATATTTTCTTTTCGATATTCATGAAAATGGATTGACAAGAGGTTTGAAGTCGGTTTATAATTCCATTAGATGGTCATCGAAACAAATTATAAAACAAAGTTGATCGAGATCGAAACAGATCCAGATCGGTAAAGATAGCCACCGAAAAGGGGCACAGGGGGATACAAAAATGAAAAAGCAATTCAAAACTCTAATTCCAAAACTAGCTGAAGCAGTTGACGTAAAAGCAGGTGAACTTGTTCTTCTACACTTCTGGGGTGAAAATGAAGACCTAGACGTGGTAGACGCATTCGCAGTAGAAATCGCAAAGCAGGGTGCAATCCCAGTGAAGTGGCAGCAGTCACGTCTTTATACAAAAGACTGGTTTGCAGCAGCAAACCCAGAAAGCCTAGAACTACCAGAAGCATACTTCAACATCTTTAAGGCAGCAGACACAGTGATTGACCTGTGCATGTACATGCCACCAGCACCACACAAAGACTTCCCACAGGAACGCATGAATGAGTACCGTGGTTTCATGATGAAGCTATTCCAAAGCCTGACGGAAGGCAAAGAAAAGTTCATCCAGATCCGCATTCCAACAGAGGAAACAGCAGCAATGGCAGGCATGAGCCTAGAAGAGTACGGTCCACTTGTAATGGACGCTATGGACGTAGACTACGGCCAAATGAAGCAAAATGCAAAAGACATGATCAAGCAGTTTGACAATGTAAAAGAAGTCGCCATTGAAACTGGTGACCACAAGTTAACGTTCTCCATCGACAACCGTCCATGGCAAGAAGACCACGGTATCGGTGACTTCCCAGCAGGTGAAGTATACCTGGCGCCAATCGAAGAAAGTGCTAACGGTTCAATCGCTTTCCCAGTAGCTTTTGTGGAAGGTCGCAAGGTTGAAGACCTAACTCTAACATTTGAGAACGGTGTAGTAACCCAGTGCTCTGATAGTGAACTGGCTGAAATGATCAAGGAATGCCCAGGTCCATCTGACCGTATTGGTGAGTTTGGCATTGGTCTAAATCCAAAGGTAACACAGCAAACAGGCTACGCCCTGCTTGACGAGAAGCAAATCGGTACGGTACACATTGCCCTTGGCATGAACACAATGTACGGTGGCCAAAACGACACGCCGCTACACATGGACTTTGTAGTAGCACCTAGCCGTGTTGTACTAAACAACGATAGCGAATTGGCTCTTTAATTGGAAGACAAACTACCGGGTTTCTATCATTTCCAGTGGAAACTGTCCAGGTGGTGTAAGTAGGAATTAATATCTGTCAAACACACATTAAACCCCGTGGAAGAGATACGCCCTATCCACGGGGTTTTTCTGTCGCTCAATTTCTATCTAGGCCTCAATGACATAGACTGCCATGGTCATGGCTTGGCCGTCAGAGGTCTCCTCAGTGATTTCTTTGGTTTTTACAAAGCCACACCGCTCAAGAAGGGCCAAGGAGGGTGCATTCTCCACATTGGTATAGGCTTCAAGATGGACAAAACCCAGGGTGTGGAGGCCATACTCACTGGCCGCCAAGAGGGCTTCGGTCATGTAGCCCTTGCCGCTATTGCCAGGATAAAGCCCATAGCCAAACTCAGCTGTTGCCGTTTCTAGGTTGATATTCCAGATGGAAATGGACCCTAAGACTTCGTCTGTGTCTGGGTCGGCAATTCCCCATATGATCCAGTGGTCTTTACTGACACCTGCCTTCATTTTTTCTATATAGGCCTCCGCCTCTTGAAGGTTTTCATAAACTGGCATGTCCACATGGGGAAAGTTGTCCTTGTATCGCTGGTAGTTAAAAATAATGGGTGCGTCCTCTGGTTTAAGGGGTCTTAAGACCAGGCGGTCCGTATGAATTTCTGGAAAGGGGGTAAAGCTGGGTTTATTCATGACTTGTCCTTTCTGATCGTTTTCTTTCTCTTTATTGTATTGTCCTATTTGTACCCGATCAAGCGGCCAGTGGAACAGGCAATAGCGTTAGCTATGTGAATGGACGAAGGACCATATGTACGTGTTCAAGGGCTGAATATACAGCAAATGTAAAATTATTTATTGGTTGGTATAAACTTGATGGTGGAATGTTCTCACAACAATAGGAGTAGACCGAGCTTAGATGACCTCTTTCGTAATTGATATTGGACGTTCCAATAAATATTCGATCAATGGGAGGCTATAATGAAGAAAGTAATGAGTGTGCTACTGAGCGTAGCAATGTTAATGGTACCTGTGGGATTTGCAAAAGAAAAGGTTCAAGACGAGGTTTACAAGGCAAACTCACTTGAAGCTTTGGACCAGTATGAACTGCTACTAAAAGCTGGCTATGACAATGACGCTGACGAGCAAAACTTTGTTGACCTTCGGGGAGAGGGTCCTCAGTCTGTGTTTTCAGGTGCCTACATGGACAAGAATGGTAAGATGGTCATATTGATTCCAAAAGATGATAAAGAAACAAAGAAACTGTTTAAGAACATCCTTGGGAAAGAGGATATTCAGTTTAAAAAGGCAAAGTTTACACAACCGGAACTACGCAAGGTTCAAAAAGAGATATCTCGAAAGATGGAAAGCTTGAATGCTGAAGGTATCCAAGTACAAGCTGTCGGAATTGATATTATGAGCAATCAAGCCTATGTTGAAGTTTTCAATCTAACGGCAGCTGGAGAGAAAACCTTGCGGGCTTTTGGAACAGAGGACATCTTGCGAATTACGGGTGTGGACTATACGAATGCCCTAGAGTCCACCACAGTAAAAGGCGGAACTGCAGTAAAAAGTAAAGACAACAATGGCTCCTCTACACTCTCTTTTTGTGCCAACAGAGATATGGGTTGGTACTCTCAGCCGGGTGTAGTAATTTCAGGCCACGCTGGTGACAAAATTGGTGAGGAGTTTACCTATAATGGTGTAAGTTTAGGTACTGTTTCTGTTACAGGATGGGAAAACAATAGTAATGCAGATGTGGCCTTCATTCCTGTAAGCACAAGTACCTTCAATTTGACGGGCCAGATCCCTGGTGCCAATATTGCAGGTACTCGATCAACCTATTTTGTTGGACAAACCGTAACATGTTCAGGAAAAAATTCTACTTATAATTCAGGTACTGTTTCAGCTACATCCGTAGATGTATACTTCGGCGACAACGTAACCATAAAAGATTTAGTAGCTGCAGATTATACGGCCATTGGTGGTGACAGTGGTGCACCTATCACAACCTTTGCCGGTCGAGACAATGAATGGCTCGTAGGCGTTCACTCAGGCGGTACAGGCCCAGAGTACTTCAATAAAATTAGCAATGTAATGAACAAGTTAGACGTTACCCCAATCACGAACTAAGGAGAACACAATGAAATGGTTATGGATTGCCCTAGCAGTTATTCTACTTATTGCAGCTACATTTGGATATGTCGTGTACAAACATGACCAGCTTCTATCCCACCAATATCCCGAACTCGTGGTTAAGCAGGGGGCCTATGAAATGAAAGTGATCGGTCTTCGACCTTTCTATAGCCCTGACGAGGAGATTGAGTTCCGTACCGAACTACACCCTCTAGAGTCTGATGAACCTATTATGATCGGTAACTTTTACGGCATTAGCGACCACAGGGGTGTTATTCCAGGAATCGAAGAACCTGCAAAGGCCCAGGGTCTGGACATTTTCGTTACGGAAGTGATCCAAAAGGGACAACCAGTCGTCCATGATTTTAACATGAGAAGTGGCGTCCAGTACCTCTTGCCCCAGCATCCTGAACTGGGTGAAAAGTTTCCTGTAGGTCCCTACCACTTGGACTTCAAGTATGAGTTCATGGAGGTTGCCAAGGATGACCAAGGTCTTCCCATGATCCCAGAATACGGGGAGGACTTTGAAACCATAGAAGTCCACGAACACTTCCATGTGGAAGTCATTGACTATAGCAACTGGCAGGACTGGCTATTCCGTTAGGTACTCTAGGAACAACAGCATCAAGACAAGAAAAAGGCGTAACCCAAGTCAGTTATGGGTTACACCTTTTGTGTTTTCGTGTGTGCCTAGGGCAATTTTACAAGAGTGATTGATTCATTAGAATAAGGCGTCCTCAATCCCCTCCACATCCAAAATGGTAATGGTCTTCTTTTCGTAATCAATCAGACCCTCTTCTTTCATTTTAATGAGTTCCCTGGAAAGGGAAGGCCGCTGGACTGACATGTGTTCCGCCATGGCCTTTCGTGAAAGGTTGAGCTGGATGGTCTTACTTCCTTGTTCTTTCATTTCTTTTAATAGGAAGTTACACAGTTTATGTCGAATGGTGTCTAAGGAGAGAACCTTCACTTTCTGTGACATCATCATGAGACGGTTGGACAGTAGAGAAAGGAAGTTTTCAAGGAGGACCGGATGGTGGGTCAGACCGTGGACAATTTGTTCCTTCTTTAAAAAGAGGATGGTTGCCTTGGTCCTGGACACGATGTTTATGGGATAGGTGTCCCGGTTAGAAAAGAGAATGGCTTCTCCAAAAATATTCCCAGGTCCCATGGTCGTTAGGGTTGCCACCTTACCGGAAGGGTAAATGTTCTGCAGTTCAACTTCGCCCTGTAGGACGATGCCAATACGTTCGCAGTGGTCGCCTTCTTGGGCAACGAGCGCATCCCGTGAAAAGGATTCCATTTCGTACTTCAAAAAGTTCAGCAGTGCTTGTATGTTATCCCGTTTTAAACGGCGAAAGAGGATGCATTTTTCTAGAACGTGCATATATTTTTCCATAAAAAGACCACCTTTTTTGTATACGGTAACTACTGTTACGGTTATAACAATCTCAGTCTACTATACTAGCATTGTAACATCAAGCAATTCACTGGCGACACGCCAACGTGGAGAGGAGAACGAAATGAAACGAAGAATCGTTGAAATTAACGAAGAACTTTGTAACGGATGCGAACTTTGCGTCAATGCTTGCCACGAGGGCGCCATTGAAATGATTGATGGAAAGGCACGGTTGGTCAGCGACATTTATTGTGACGGCTTAGGAGATTGTCTTCCAGCTTGCCCAACAGACGCGATCAAGATCATCGAGCGAGTAGCCGGTGAGTACGATCAAGACGCAGTGGACAAACGATTAGAAGAACTAGGGAGGCCTCCAATGGAACATCCAGTTAAGCCAGCAATGACATTGCCTATTCACAATGAAAACCATGAACACAAGCATGACCACGGCCACCACCACGGTCACGACCATGACCATGGCGAGTGTGGTTGCCAGGGTGCTGGCGAAGCATTTATGAAGGAAGCCAAGGCTAAAAAAGCAGCTGGCGGCGGATGTCCTGGCTCCCAGGCCATGACCCTTCAAAAGGCTCAAGCCAAGGTTGCTGCCAAAGGCGGCGCACCAAAGAGCTCCAAGCCAGCGACAGACTTTGCTACAGACGAAGTACCTGCAAAGCTGACGACTTGGCCAGTACAGTTGAATCTGGTAAACGCTCAAGCGGAGTACCTCAAGGGTGCAGACCTACTGATCGCAGCAGATTGTACAGCATTTGCCTATGGCAATTTCCACAAAGACTTTATCGAAGGTCGCGTTTGCCTGATCGGTTGTCCAAAACTGGACGACAACGACCACTACGCTGAGAAGCTAGCAACGATCCTGACGAACAACAACGTTAACTCAATCACCGTGGTACGTATGGAAGTTCCTTGCTGTAGCGGCATCGTGAGTACTGTGAAAAAAGCAATGCTTACATCAGGAATGATTGTCAACTACAACGAAGTAACCATCGGATTAGACGGTGGAATCAGGTAATGTCATTTATGAGTTTAATGAAACGACTATTTGGGAATAAAGATGAAGACGGGGCAATAGCTCCGGTAGCAAATAAACCAGCACCAAAAGAGGCGACTCCAAAGACAGAGAAAAAACATACGGAAAGTATGAAAGGAGATAATCAAATGTCAATGTTTTGTTATCAGTGTCAAGAAGCAGCAGGCGGTATCGGTTGTTCTAAGGTAGGCGTATGTGGTAAGCAACCAGACGTTGCAAACCTACAAGACCTTCTACTATACGTTCTAAAGGGCGTAGCTAAGTTCAACCTGATCGCTCGTGAAAAGGGCGTAAACGTTAAGATCACAGACCACATTATGTTCGACGGTCTATTCGCTACAATCACAAATGCTAACTTCGATCGTGCGGCTTTCGTTAAGCGTATTGAAACTACGCTTGCTCACCGTGACGCAATCAAGAAGGCAATTGTTGAAGCTGGCGCAGAACTACCAATGGTTCTTCACGATTCTGCTACATGGACAGGAACTGCAGCTGAATTTGACGCAAAAGCAAGCGCTGTAGGTATTCTTACTACTGAAAACGAAGACGTTCGTTCTCTTCGTGAACTAATCATCTACGGTCTAAAGGGTGTTGCTGCATACGGTATGCACGCTTCTAACCTAGGTGAAGAGTCTGACGACCTATACAAGTTCGTTGAAGAAGCAATGGTTGCTACGCTTGACAACAACATGAGCGCTGACGACCTTGTTGCTCTAACCCTAAAGGCTGGCGAGTACGGTGTAAACGTAATGGCTATGCTAGACAAGGCCAACACAACTGCTTACGGTAACCCAGAAATTACTGAAGTGAACATCGGTACACGCAACAACCCAGCTATCCTGATTTCTGGTCACGACCTGAAAGACATGGAAGCCCTACTTGAGCAAACAAAAGGCACTGGCGTTGACGTTTATACGCACTCTGAAATGCTTCCTGCAAACTACTATCCAAAGTTTAAGGCTTACGACAACTTCGTAGGTAACTACGGCTCTGCATGGTGGAAGCAGAAGGAAGAGTTCGAGTCCTTCAACGGTCCAGTTCTATTCACTACAAACTGTATTGTTCCACCTAAGGCTAGCTACCAGGACCGCATTTTCACAACAGGTTCCTCCGGCTTCCCAGGTTGTACACATATTGAAGAAGTAGACGGCAAGAAGGACTTCAGCCAGATCATCGAAATGGCTAAGACGCTTCCAGCTCCTACGCAAATCGAAGAAGGCAAGATCGTTGGTGGTTTCGCTCATAACCAGGTATTCCAACTAGCTGATAAGGTAGTTGACGCGGTTAAGACTGGCGCAATCAAGCAGTTCTTCGTAATGGCAGGTTGCGACGGTCGTATGAAGGACCGTACTTACTACACAGACTTCGCTGAGCAGCTACCAAAGGACACTGTAATCCTAACAGCTGGTTGTGCGAAATACCGTTACAACAAGCTACCTCTAGGTGACATCGGTGGCATTCCAAGAGTACTTGACGCAGGTCAGTGTAACGATTCCTACTCCCTAGCAGTAATCGCACTGAAGCTAAAGGAAGTATTCGAGCTAAACGACATCAACGAACTACCAATCTCCTACAATATCGCTTGGTACGAGCAGAAGGCTGTAATCGTACTGTTGGCGCTACTTTTCCTAGGCGTGAAGAACATTCACCTTGGCCCAACACTACCAGCTTTCCTATCTCCAAACGTAGCAAACGTACTGGTTGAAACGTTCGGTATCGGCGGAATTACAACTGTAGAAGACGATATCAAAATGTTTCTGGGCTAATCCTAATTGACTTACCATTGACTTAGCAAATCACTCCCCAAGGCGACAAAGTAATGACTTTGACCTTGGGGAGTTTTTGTTTATAAACTATACAAAACGGGGAGGGATTATGAGGTACGCACTGAGCGAGGGGACTTTGCGAGAGGCACTTGGCAGAGTGTTGCAACCCCATCAAATTGTAGCGCCAGTCCGTTAGGTGGGCGCTGGTCGTCTATCTGCAACAGATGCAATCGCCTACGCAGATATTAGCGATCCAGCAGAAATTGTATGGGATGAATAAACCTATTTTTTGCCCAGAGAAGTTGTTTTCCCGTTCGGGAGGTACTTTTCCGTTTTACTAAGGAAAAGCGGTTGTACCAGAAAACGATGATAGGCCAGTTTTGATTCTCATGCGTCCCTGTGACATCAACGGTTTAGAACGCCAAGACACGATATACTTAAAAATGGGGTAGAGCCTGATTTTTATTACAAGAGACGTCGCAATAACGTGAAGATCGCATTACTGGAGTGTGCCGAAGGGTTCGACTCCTGTTATTGCGTTAGTATAGACGCCAATAAAACGGATACTTATGCCCTGGCCATCCGGTAAACGGCTGGCGGTGCCCAAATCAAGATCGTTGACGAGGCTTTTGCTGGTTTTGTTAGTGAAGAAGCAAAGTCGTCTGACTTTGAACCGGCCTTTGTGGAAGAAAACAAGGTTGAGGTTACCATTCCTGCCCTGGATAAGGTGGTCAAGCACCACTTTGACCATCCCCTATGGAAGGAATATACCAGACGTTGTATTGTCTATGGTCGTTGCAATACCTCCTGTCCAACCTGTTCTTGCTTTACCATGCAGGAGGTGGGCTTTGGGGCTGGCAGTGACCAGGGTGAACGCCGCCGTCGCTGGGTGGGCTGTCATGTGGACGGCTTTACAGACATGGTTGGCGGACATGGTTTTAGAGACAAAAACGGCGAAAGAATGCGGTTTAAAACCATGCACAAGATCAATGACTACCACAGACATTTCGGACACCACATGTGTATTGGCTGTGGCCGATGTGACGATTTCTGTCCCGAGTACATTTCCTTCTCGAAATGTATTAACAAGCTAAACGATATTGTAGAGGGGCAGATTAATGTGTAATAATGCATACGTCGTACAACCCATGAAAATCCTGTCCATCATGAAGGAAACAGACATTGACTGGACCTTCCGCATGGAATATTCCGGTGACCTGGTTGGCGGTCAATTTTTCCAGATCTGTCTACCTGGCGTTGGGGAAACCCCTATTTCCATTAGTGACTTCACCGACTCAACGGTGGACCTGACCATCCGTAAGGTGGGCAAGGTGACGGACCAGATATTTGAAAAAAAGAAGGAGACGTTCTCTACTACCGGGGTCCCTATGGCAATGGTTTTGAACTGGAACCCTTCCATGGCAAGCGCTTCCTCCTCATTGCTGGGGGAACAGGCCTGGCACCTGTAAAGTCCGTTATGCGGTTTGCGGCTGAGGATGGGGACAAGGTTGCCTCCTTCCAGTCTATTGTTGGCTATAAGTCACCTGAAGACGTTCTTTTTGAAAGTGATCTGGCAAGTGGCAGGCAGACGCAGACATCCACCTGACTGTAGACAATGGGTCAGAAGGCTGGATGGGAAAAACCGGCCTGGTTACTGAGCACCTGGATGACCTGGACCTAAACAAGCCTGAAGACCTGGTTGCAGTGGTGGTAGGACCGCCGATGATGATGAAGTTTACCGTTAGGGCCCTTCAAAAGCGGGGGATTGTGGACGAAAACATATGGGTGTCATATGAAAGAAATATGAGCTGTGGCGTGGGCAAATGCGGCCACTGTAAAATCGACGATAGTTATGGCTGTGTGGATGGACCGGTATTCACCTTCAATGAAGCCAAGCACCTGATCGACTAGGAGGAAGCCATGAGCGTAGATCGCAAAAAAGTCACCAAAAACGCCTACCGTATTACCAAAGTACGGGGCAAAACGGCTCTCCGTGTCCGTGTACCAGGTGGGCACTTGAAGGCAGAGTACTTGGGTATGGTACAGGACATTGCTGATCGTTTTGGCAATGGAACGGTTCACCTGACAGCCCGTCAAGGTTTTGAAGTGCCGGGCGTGGATTTTGACCGCATTCCGGAGATTAATAAGATTATTCGTCCAATGATTGAGTCCCTCAACCTGGACATTGAAGTAACTGACGATGGCTATCCAGCGGCAGCACTAGAAATATTTCTGCATGCGTCGGCAACAATGTCTGTCCCTTTGCCAATGACAACACAACGGCATTGGCCCAGCGGATAGAACGGGAAGTTTACCCCAATGACTTCCACTTCAAGATTGCAGTAACAGGCTGTCCCAATGACTGTATTAAGGCCCACATGCAAGATTTCGGCATTATTTGTACAACCATTCCCCAATACCATGAGGACCGTTGTATATCCTGTAATGCCTGCGTGACCAACTGTGAAAAGCGGGTAACCGGTGCCCTGTCCATGGAGGACTTTGACATTGTCCGTGACCACGAAAAATGTATTGGTTGTGGTGAATGTATTGGCAAGTGTCCAACACGGGCATGGACCGGGAGTGAGACGGTTTACTACCGCATGGTGATCATGGGTCGTACCGGTAAGCGCAACCCTCGAATTGCCCTTCCCTTTATGCTGTGGGCAACCCAGGACGAAATCAACAACTCATTAAGAATACCTATGGCTTTGTGGATCGCTACATTGACCGCGGCCTGAAAAAAGAACACATCGGCTACATTATAGACCGTGTGGGCTACCAGACCTTTAGGGACGAAGTCCTTGAAGGCATTGACCTCAATCCAGTAGTAAAAATTGCTGAAAACATTCAGTGGGTCGGATATTGGTATATGGCCAATCAAATGATGCGGTAAAGAGGAGTACTCATGCAAGAATCGTTCATTCTTGAAGATGTTTTGAATACATTAATCCAGTTGGAAGTAACGGGCAACAAGGTGTACACGGAGTTGGCAAAGCGGACCGGCGATGACAAATCAGTGGAGTTGTTCACCACCTTGGCCGATGCAGAAATGAAGCACAAGCGCATCATATGAAGGGTTTAGAAAGACCCTGGTGGCCCATGAAAAGGTAGACGAGGAGTTACAAGGCGTACTTGAATGTATTGCTAAAGAAGAACATTACCATGTTGGACGCAGACAGCATACCTGCTGATCTTGAGGACGCAGTGTGCCAATCGGTGACACTGGAAAAGGACACGATTTTGTTCTTGATGGAAATGCAGCGGATTGTTCTGGACGAGTACAGCGACCAGATCGACAAGCTCATTGACGAAGAGCGGAGTCACTTGCAGTACTTATACGCATATTTAGACGCACTATAGAACAAGGAGGATCAGATGTACAGAGAATTGGTTGAAAAGGTTGCCGGCGCTGCCAAGAGCAAGGTAGACATGGCGGACAAGAGCTTTATGAAGTTCATGATCCTATCCATTATGGCAGGTATCTTCGTAGGGATCGGTGTAATTTTGGTGTCTACAATTGGTGGCGTGTTAGGTGATGAACCATACACTAAGATCATATTGGGAACAAGTTTTGGTATTGCTTTAAGCCTAGTAACAGTCGTGGGTTCTGAACTCTTTACTGGCAATAACTTTATTATGACAGTAGGTGCGATGGATAAAGCAGTTACATGGGCAAAGGTCGGCAAGGTTTGGTTGTATTCATATATTGGTAATCTTGTAGGGTCTGTGTTTATTGCCTGGCTTTATGTACAAACTGGACTTGTTAAGGGAGGAACGGCTAGCTTCTTTTATGCTGTAAGTTCAGGAAAAATGAGTACACCTTTCATGGAGTTGTTTGTTCGAGGAATTTTCTGTAACTTTTTAGTTTGCCTAGCGGTATTGAGTTTTATGAAGCTAAAGAATGAAGTTGCCAAATTGATTATGATTTGGTGGTGCCTGTTTGCCTTTATTACATCTGGATTTGAGCACAGTATTGCCAACATGTCCATGTTGGCAGTGGCTATCATGGTTCCAGGAGGTGAAGCGGTTTCATTGGGAGGCTATGTTGCTAACCTAATTCCAGTTACCTTAGGGAATATGGTAGGTGGCATTGCATTAGTTGGTGCAGTGTATGGTTATGTAGGGAATGGTAAATAGTAATAAGAGATCTGAATAGATATTGCGTAGTAGCGCATTAACACTCCACGAGTTTTGTGGAGTGTTTTTTTTTAGGTGATCACCAAGAAAATGCAGGAGATAATATCAATTGTGCGTGCTTTTGAGCTATCAATTAGCAGATAGAATGTGTGATCACTTGGACTATAGACTTGATGAAGGACTGCTATATTCAAGTTGAGTAGCTGAGAGATTTTCAGGAGTTTTCCTTCTGTCAATGAAGGACTTACTTTAATGAGAGCTTCAGCCGTTTCGATTTTGTTTTTTGGGATGATCGCATCATCATAGATTGTCAAAAGAGAACTATCTGTTATTTCGTATGAAACGGATAGGACGTTTAGAAACACGTCGAAACAGAGCCCTCGAGATTTTTTTTCGAGAGTTGGTATGAGCTCATCAATTATTACATGTTCTTTTAGTCGGTAAAGCTCGCATACTTGTATCATAATATCACCTAAAAAAGTAGGAGGCCCGAGGAGAACCTCCTATCAACTGAGGGCATGCATACAAAAACTTGTTTGCATGTAGAAATAATACGCAAGATTAGTGCCAACTTATTGGCCTGAACCATTCAAAAAAATGAGTTTTAATGTCGCAATGTGTGTTTTACTCCAGTGATATGTGTGAAAAGCCACAATCACTCTATTTGTCGGATAAAGTTCGCTGATAAGAGCATATGGAATTGGCTTGTAACTTGCATTATTAATTGCTGGAGGTTCCATGATGAAAACATTAGTGATGGGTGGGTATGGTTCAGTAGGTGGAAAGATCGTGATGAATCTTATTGGGGAGCCCAATATCGAGTTATATTTGGCTGGAAGATCACTGAAAAAAGCAAAACAATTTCAGGAGACCTTAAATGGTTGTGTAAAGGTGTTTAATTTTGAGGGAGCATCACCTCAAGAACTAAGGAAGATTGAGGATTTTCAACTGATCATTAATTGTGTGGAGGATCTTGTTAGTGACCTGGTAGACTACTGTGCCCATAAAGGCATTCACTATATTGATATAACGGCAAATAATGAACTGATCGTGAGCTCTGAGCGCTATGAAAACCTCGAGAGTACAATTGTTCAAGGTGCAGGTTTATCTCCAGGCTTAACTAACCTACTTTCTGCGGGCCATTTAATGGAGTTTGATCTTCCAATGGAAACAAGGCATCATTTGCTCTTTAGCTTAGGAGACCGGCATGGCAAAGATGCTCTTCGGTGGTTATTGAAAGAGTTAACTCGGGTCTATGCAACGCGTAGAGGAAAAATGAAACCGCTTTCTGATAGCTACGCAGCGTACATTCCAGCTGTAAGTCGGATTGTTGAATTCTATAATTTCAATTATGCTGACCAGCATATCATTGAAAAGCAGTTTGGAGGTGTTGTGGCTTCAACTGGAATGAATTTTAAGGAAAAGTGGATTATTCCACTACTTAAGCTTAGTGGATACGTTTTTGACATAAGTCCAGTGTCGAATCATCGAACTATTCAAAGTTTAGCAGATCTATTGTCTAGGTTGCACATTGGAAACTCAGAAGTGTCTATAAATGTGAAGTCGTATGGCATCCAAGATGGCGTTCGGTGCAGTAAGGAAGTAAACTACGTTTTTGATAGTGAAGCTCAAATCACAGCTGATGTTGCTTGTCATGTGGTCACTCAAATTATTAGTGGGGAAAGTAAGAATGGTGTACAGCTCGTTTCGGATGTTATAGATGCGGAACTTTTTGAGTCGAATAGGATCAGATAGTTGCGATAGGGGGAACTATGAAACGATTAGATATTGCATTGATACTAGCTTATATTGCGATTGCAATCGGATTAGCTTTCTTACCCTTTAATGTGGATGGAATGGGTCAACTCCGAGTTGTTGTTGATGGAGAAATATTATATTCGTCCCCTATGTCACTTCTCTCGAATGGGTCATATACGTTGAGAGCAGACGAAACTACATTCCAATTTGAGATTGAAAATGAAAAAGTACGTATAAAGCAAATGACAAGGGAGGAGTGTCCACGGCAAATCTGTTCAAAAACTGGATGGGTTAAAGGTGAAAAGCCGATTGTGTGCTTGCCTAATAAAATTGTCATAGAAATCGTGAGTAAAAATGATGGAGAGTCAGTTGATGGAATTAGTTATTAAAAATCCGCATAAGAGAAACGTAAAGAGTATAGGTGGAGCGTTTCTTTTGTCCTGTAGCGTTATGCTATATGAGTTAGGTTTGACGCGTTTGCTATCGGCAATTCTGTTCAAAAATGTTGTGTACTTATCTGTTACTACAGCAGTTTTTGGAATTGCTGTGGGGAATATACTGTACACAAAGTTCTCAGAAAGACTGAGTGGAGTGCAGTCCAAACATTACTTGCTTATGGGTGTTTTTAGCTCAGGGGCATTATTGTTTATTTACCATAGTAAGTTCATTGATAATTTACTTGTCTACATTGGAGTATCAATTATTCCTTTTATAGTGGGCGGTTGGATGTTAGCTGTCATTACCAGTACCAATAAGGAACAAATGGCAGCTATATATGCAAGTGACCTTCTTGGTGCAGGAGCTGCGGTAGCCTTGTTTGTGTTATTGTTTGAAAGTTTTGGATTTCATGGTCTAATCATCATTTTATTTTTGATTTGCGTTATAGGTGCAACTCTAATGCTCTCAGGAAGAGTAAAAGCCATGTTCGCTGTGCTGCTTGTATTCCTTGTGATGTCATTGCCATGGGTTCAGTCATCTGTCAAAACACTTGATCAGCATTTCGCTTCACTCTTTACAAGTCCAAGTAAAATTTTTTCATACTTAGGAGCAAGCGACAATGATCTTGTTATTGATGGAAAATGGACATTGTTTGGCAGGATGGATGTACTGCAACGAGGTGAACACGAGAGATTAATCCTGACTGATGGTGGAGCGTCAGCACCTTTGTTACATTCAGAAAATGGCAACGTACCCAAATCAATAGTGAGTGAAACTGGGTACATAGGTCACTTGTTGGGCAGTAACGAAGACACATTACTTATTGGTAGTGGGGGAGGCAAAGATGTATGGATGGCCTTAGAAGCAGGTGCTAGATCCATTGACGCTGTTGAAATTAATCCATTTACAGTAGAATATGTGAATGATATGGGGGACTTTGGTGGTAATGTTTATGACCAACCTCTTGTCACTACACACGTGGAGGATGGCCGTTCATTTGTTGAGACTACTACGTCTTCCTATGATCATATCTATATTTCTATGGTCATGACGAACTCAATGTCAAATGGTATGGCATCTCTCAGCGAAACATATGTAGTTACAACCGAAGCGTTTGATAGTTACTTTTCAGTTCTAAATGAAGAAGGTCGCATAAGTATGATGGTTCATGACGGATTAGAAATGATCCGTGTCGTCAATATGTGGGCAGAAACGTTAATCAACAATGGCATTCCGGAGAAAGAGGTCTACGATTATATTGCAGTTGTAAATGGTATGGCTGAATCCCAAGGGACAAACATTAAGATGCCTCTCTTAATGTTGTTTAAGAAGCCCATTTCACCAAGTGTTCAAACAACCATTTTCTTGGAGTCTGAAGCTAGAGGATACCCGATTGTACATTCCCCAGCTCTTCCATTTATTCTTTTTGACAATGTAAAATCGGGAGACATGGATAAGGAAGACATCTGGACAATTGAGGGTCATGATCTGTCACCTGCAACTGATAATAGACCTTACTTTTTTGGGTATAATTTTGGAATACTAAACATCATTGAAAAACTTCTTGTGGCTTCTTTTGCCTTTGGAGTGATATTTCTATCTCGTTCGAAGAACTTACGAGATAGATGGTCGGGATCTGTTGTGTCATTAAGTAGTCTGGGATTTATGATGGTACAAGTAGCTCTAATTCAACAGTTTAGTTGGATTTTAAATTCCTCCCTACAGGGTTTTTTACTAACGATAATTGTCATATTTATGTTTGGAGGGGTTGGGAGCTACCTCTCTGGTAAGATCCGTGTAGTGAAGAGCAAGTTAGTCCTTGTTTTGAGTAGTTTACTTTTTGTATTACCTTACTCAATGGACTTCTTAAAAAACAATACACAGGGTGGAATGGTAGCAGTGTTTCTTCTTCTCTTAGCAACTTTTCCAATTGGAGGCCTAACTGCTATTACCTACCCATCTATGATTCGATTAGGGGATCATGGGAGGAAACATACAGTGTCCATGATGTTTTTGAGTGGGATCTTTAGCATTTGTGGTTCGCTTTTATCCATTTGGGTTTCTCAAAAGTGGGGCACTGCTCAATTGATCATTCTCGCAGCGGTTATTTACCTGATCGTAAGTTTAGTATGGTCAAGAAAAATTGATGTGAAGGTGAAATAGGAAGGGGTTTTTATGGACAAAAAATCTAGGCTCACACAATTAAGGTATGACAGGATTTCGTCAGTATATGAGTGGATGGATAAACCCATGGATTGGTTTGTTGAGGATGGCTGGCGGAGAAAAATTCTTTCTAATGCTCGCGGTAAAACCCTCGAAGTTGGTGTTGGTACAGGGAAAAATCTAAGATTTTATCCCGAAAACGTTGATATTACAGGGATTGATTTTAGTTCAAAGATGCTTGAAAAAGCTTTACGTAAAAAATATGCATTGGATTTAGATGCCGATCTACTCTTGATGGATGTACAGGATATGTTGTTCGAAGACAATCTGTTTGACTTTGTGTTTACCACTTTTGTCTTTTGCTCAGTCCCAGATCCGATAAAAGGAATCCAAGAGATTCTCAGAGTGTTGAAGCCTGGAGGTAAGTTGATGATGCTCGAGCATGTGAGAAGTGATAGGTGGCTAATGGGAAAAATCATGGACGCTTTGAATCCCATTACTGTTCGGATGATAGGGGCAAACATAAATAGAGAAACTGTAGAAAATGTGAAACTTTCAATTGGTAGAAAACCACTAACTAGAAACGTGCGAGGGGATATCGTTAAACTAATTACAGTAATAAAAAAATAGAAAAAATGGATCGATAGATCCGGCCTTCTATTTTTTGGCATGAATCCTGCTATCATTAAGTAAGTAGACAATTAGCAAAGGAGGTAATATGATGGAGTTTATTCTTAAAGGCCTTTTTATCGTTGGATTTGGATATATGGCAATGAAAATGATGAGAGGCGGTGGCTGTTGTGGTTCAGGGCAACATAGAGTTGGTGATACAGCGAGTAAAGATCAAGAAAGTAAAAGTGGCTGTTGCAAATAATAATTGGGTGTGGGGTAGATGCTACACCTGATTGGCGGAAATCAAACAGCGACATAGTTGGTGCGTGTTGTATCAGTGGCTATTGCAGATCGGAAATTCAAGTTAGTAGGATTTATCCCTTTAAAACGGTTGCAGTCTTGTTAAGATGGTTAAGAGATTGTAAAACCGACTGAAGAGGTTGAGGCGGTAGACGTTCCCCTAATAAAACCAGACGAGGAGATACCTGTTAATGGTCAACTTATTGAACGTCAATTAGAAATGTTCGGTGGTTCCAAGATGAATCCAATGTTGCTTAGCGGCAATGTTCATTAGTTCTATATCTGCATTGCTAAACACCTAAGGCTTAGGAGATTTAAACCTGATATATTCAAAAAATAGGAGGACCTATGGAAGACAGACAGATGGTGAGTAAGGATACTAATCAGAATCAGGTAATAGATGAAGAAAACTGCCACGGTCAAGAAGGCGGGCATAATGGAATGAAGCATGGTGTGATGATGATGATCTGCTGCATGCTACCTATTCTCATTGTTATCGCTTTGCCTTTGTTTGGATTTAGTAATACTCCATGGAGCTGGATAATTTTCGCACTTTGCCCAATTATGCACATTGGTATGATGTTTTTTATGAAAGAAAAACACTAGGATTTAAAAATATAGGAGATATGAATGATGAAAAAGCGACTGATGATAAGCGGAATGAGCTGTGGACAATGTGCTAAACGAATAACTATGGCTTTAAACAGTGTTTGTGGAGTTAATGAAACAGTCGTATCTGTTTCAACCCAGTCTGCAATCGTAGATTTGGCACATCCTGTGGATCGAAAGGCATTTGATGAGGCCCTGAAGTCTACAGGAATGGGGTATGCTATTCAAGAAGTGTTCGATGCTTAGTTTTGGAGGGGTTACCCCCTCCATTTGCTTTTAACTTAATGGTGGAGAATAATGTATGTTTATGAGAGTAATTAGGCGTTTAGATCCCAAATGGGTAGGTGTGGTGGGAATGTTACTGCTCCTGGGTTTCTATTTTTCTGTGTTGACCATTGCCAACTCTTGGTCATACGCAATAAGTCAGTTTGAAAAACTATGGTATTTGTTTGCCCCCCTCGTGATTGGTTTTGGCATTCAATTGGGTTTGTTCGTATACATCAAAAAAATTGAGCACGGCAAGAAAATTAAAATGGGTGCGGGAGTGGCTGCTAGTTCGGGCGTATCGGCTGGAGCAATGATTGCCTGTTGTTTACACCATGTAGCAGACCTACTACCATTGCTTGGGCTTTCGGCAGCAGCCTTATTTTTGATTGAGTTTCAAATTCCTTTTATTGTTCTTGGAATTTCATCAAATGTTTTCGGCATAATGATGATGCTTGTCGTTATGCAGGAGCATAGGATGTTCGAGCCAAGTCGATTTTTTGATTTTTTGTTCCAGCTAAACATGCGGAAAGCGAGAAGGTTTGTTTTGATGTTAGGAGTCGCATTTACAATCACATCATTTGTAGCAACTATAGTTTAGAAGTATAATTGAAGGAGAAAAAATGAAAACACTAAGCAAGTTTGTAGTCGGAGCGATTGTTGTGTCAGTAATAGCCGGTTCCTGGATATTCTTTTCAGGTAAGGCCAATGCTGAAAGACCACAAATTCTTGGGTATGGTAGCGATTCAGGCATAGAAGATCAGGAAAAGGTTAGAGAATTTACGAAGCCAGTAGCTCCTCTTGAGCAAGTGGAATCGAGAACGAAAGATGAAAATACAAATGATGTGCGTAAATCTAATTCCAGAAATATGATACAGACGGCTATTGCTGGAGAGGTAGAAATAAATGCAATGTTTATGAATCCGAATCAGAATGACAAAGAGTTTTGGATCTTCCAACTTGCCATGGATACACATAGTGTAGATCTAGACAAAATCAATCTACTCGATTCCTTGATGTTTGTCGACGATAACGGCATTGAGATTCTTGAGGGTTTTGAGATCAAAAAAGAGGGGGAGGGTCATCATGTCTCAAGGTATATAAAGCTAAAAAAGCATATTGATGGAAAAGACACTATTCTAAAGGAGTTCAAGGAATTCACGATGGTTCTTATGAATATTGATGGCGTTGAACGAACTGAGTTAACCTGGGATATGACAGCTTACCCGAATATATTTGATCACTAACCAAAACGACATAATTGCTCCACATTTCTTATATACACTGAGAGCGATTAAAAATGGTGGGTTAATTAGGATGCTTTATGGTTGATTCTAACAGTGGGGATTGTTTGTCATCTGTTGATTGGTGCTATTGGTATTCTATCAAGTAAATCAAAATCAACAGCAGGATCAGTTCTTGATGAACGGTACTTAGCTGGAGAAATTGATGAATAGACAAACCTAAAAATGAAAAGGAGACTTGAGAGGAATAAACATGTATTATAATGGATTCAACTGTTGGGGTAGCGGCATACACAATTTTTGGTGGACTGGTATTGCCATTTTATTGATCGGTGTAGCCTTTGTGTTACTGGTCAAAAGACGTGATAGAAGATCAGAGGACGCCTCTGCGTTAAAGTCACTAGATCTACTCTTCGCCAGTGGCGACATTAGCGAAGAAGAGTACCAACATAGAAAAAGGGTATTGAAAAATCAGAAAGGTTATTAATAGATCGGAAACGGTCTATTTTTCTTTATAAGGAATGGAGATCATTCAATTATGAATCAATTGAAGGTACTAGTTGTAGAAGACGAGGATCAGATACGCGACGTTGTTATTCAGTACTTAAAAGCGGCAGGGTATGAAGCCATTGAGGCGAGAGACGGGTTTCAGGGTCTTTCGAAGTTCGTCGATACTTCCCCGGATTTGGTCGTGCTCGATGTGATGATGCCAGGTATAAGTGGTTTTGAAGTGCTGAAAGAATTGCGATCGACTTCTGATGTTCCAGTGATCATGTTAACGGCAAAACAAGCAGAAGTTGATAGATTGACTGGATTTGACTTAGGGGCAGATGATTATGTTGCTAAGCCCTTTAGCCCACGAGAACTTATGCGTAGAATTAATGCCATTATGAAGCGTATTCGTAAAATATCTGATGGGTCCGATAAGTTGCGGTGCGGTGAGTTAACTTTATTGACAGCGACAAAGTCTTTGCTAAAAAACAATGTTATGATTGAACTTACAACAAAAGAATATCAGTTACTACATGTTTTTTTCGAGAATAAGGGATACCTTTTAACCAGGGAGCAGTTAATTAATGATGCTTTTGGGCATGAGTATGCAGGTTTCGATCGTAGCATTGACACACATATAAAGAAAATCCGTCAAAAAATTGAAGAAGATAGTAGAAAGCCCAAATACCTTAAAACCAAGTATGGAGCAGGATATATGTTTGGAGGAGATGGTTGTGACCGTTAGAAAGCAGTTTGTACTTGTAACTTTTGTGGTTATTCTTTTTGCAGTGAGCATTAATTCGATTATTTCGACCACTTATATCGACAATTATTTCCAAAGCTTTATCAATGATCAGTACGGTGATAATGTAAAAGCAGTGGTTGGAATAGCACAAAGCGTACTCGAACAAAAGGATAGTAACACGTCTAGGACACAGCGATTACTTTCAGATTTAGTTAATGAACCTATTGTCGCAATTGCAATTTATGACAATAATGGGACAGAGGTTGTTGCATCTGGAGAAGCAATGTATATGATGCATAGGGGTATGAGGATGGACACAATGTTTGATACAGCATTGGACAACCACGTAGTTCTGAAAAACGGGGTGAAAATCGGAGAGGTAAGGATAACTCGAGTTAAAGACATTGCGAGTATTGAGACAGTGCAACTATTTAAGTCGGCTATATTAGTAGGGGCACTATTATCTGGCGGAGGGGTAGCGATACTTGCGATTTTTATGACGTATTTCGCTGCAGGTAAAATAACTAAGGATTTAAGAGAAACTGCACAGTTTGGCAAGGCGATTGAGTTAGGAAATGAAGTGCGAATCAGCCCATCAAATATTCTGGAAATCAAAGGGCTACAGATCAGCCTACAGAATCTGGCCTCGAAATTAAAGGTCCAACAGTATAATCGAAAAAAAAATGTGGACCAGTTGGCACATGAGTCTAGAACACCTCTTGCGATACTCAAATCACATTGTGAAGGCGCTTTAGACAAGGTTGTTGTCATGGATAATGCAAGGTTAGAAAGTTGTCTTTCAGAAATTGACAACCTGTCTATTTTAATTGAGAATATAACAGAGATTATTGAATATCAAGGGGATCAAGCACATGCTCAATTGAGTACTCATGATGTTGTTCTAGAAGTAAAAAAAGTGATGAAGGGTCTTTCAGTACAGTTTGAGCGAAAGGGGATTGAATTAACCTATAGTGGCCCCAAGCATTTATCTGTAGCAACTGATGCTACATTTTTAAATCAAGTAATGTACAACTTACTAACAAATGCGTATAAGTTCACAGAGACAGGAGAAGTACATGTAAGTCTATCTAATTCTCATGAGAGAAAAAAATGGACAATTAGCATAAGTGACACAGGGTGCGGGATATCCGAAGATGAAAGTAAGAAGATTTTCGAAGCCTATTATCGTGGAAAACAGGCATTTGAAATTCCTGGAGATGGATTGGGATTGCACATCGTAAAAGAAAATGTCGGGGAAATGGGTGGTGACATTAACCTTCAATCGAAATTTGGGGAGGGGAGCAAGTTTACTCTTGAGTTTCCATATGAGGTGAGTGAGTCAATATAAGGGGCGTGTCATTTGCCACGTGAGATTGTGGCATAAGCTACTAGCATGAAGGATTTAATTGCAACGTCTGTCATTTCATGAAAAGTTATAGCCTCAATCACCATGTGTATTGGCATGAAACTTGCTGTTTATACTGGTGAAAGAAAAGGAGGGCATCAATGCAAAAAGTATTTAGCTTAGGTGGCGTGCATATTTATCTGTTTGGAATAACCATAGCACTGGGTTTATTGTGTGGCTATTTGATCTCTAATTATGAGGTTAAAAGGAGGAAATTAGATGAGGAGATCTTCTCTAGTCTTGCGCTAATAGTAATCCTGTTTTCGATTGTAGGGGCGAGACTATATTATGTTCTTGCTTTCAATTTGGAGTATTATTTAGCAAATCCGTTAGAAGTATTGATGATTCGAAATGGTGGAATGTCCATCCAAGGTGGACTTATTGGTGGGTTTCTGTCAGGTGCGATATACTTAAGATCAAAGGGAGCTGGTATTTTATCTTTTGCTGACGCAATCGTTCCAGGGCTAGCGTTTGGTCAGTTTGTTGGAAGGATTGGTTGTGATGTTTTTGGAGTACCAATGAAAACACCCTATCCTTGGGGGATATTTTTCAACGGGAGTTGGGTACATCCTGTCCAAATTTATGAGGCTTTACTAAATTTGGCGCTATTTACTTATTTGTGGAGAAGAAAACACACAACGCAAAGTCATGGGATACTGGCAACCGAGTATATAGTTGGATTTGGTATTATTAGAGGAGCAATAGAGTTTTTTAGAGTAAATCCAATTTGGATAGGCACCCTTACTGTCGCCCATTTAACGAGTCTTATCATGATTGGTATAGGCATAGCTTTGAATTTGTTTATTAGAAGAGCGTACCCAGATTCAATCACAGCTACAAAAAAAGTTCCTAGGAAACAGAAACCACAGTTCTATATTGCCATGGTTGCACTTGGAATAGGAACAACATATTTGTTTTATCTTATCAGAGCTTAAAAGAGGCACTACTTTCTTGCAATTGCAAGAAAGTAGTGCCAAAAGTTGTTTTTTAAGTTCTATTTTTGTTAGTCCGAATGATTTGAGTCACTTGAAATTCCAGGTGTTTGTCTCGTGAGTATTTGCTAATTAGTAGTAAACTAACAAGCATCAGTCCTAAACCAATTAGGAATGAAATCAACTCACTGATTGAGCCATCGCTCATAAATTGCAATGAAACTAGAATACCACTGATCAGTGCAAATAAGGGGATTAAGTAGAGCAAGGCAGTGTACTTAAGTATATCATGTGTTTCTGCACTGACTTCTACAATATCGCCTATACTGGCATGCTGAACATTTTTAGCTGTTATAACAATACCCTGGCTTTCACATGTTCCTGAGCATTGACCACATTTGTCTCCACAAGCACTTTTGCGTATCACTTGTATAATGGCCTTGTCCTTTGAAGACGAGAGTACTTTTCCGGTCTTATTCATGAGCACCTCCTGTTTGAATGTATAATGCAATAATGATGCCAAGAAAGGGGAAACATGATAAAGAAACGACCATTAATTTATGCAACCTCATTACTGGGGAGTATTACCTTGATCCACTTTATTCAACAGGAATCAGGCATTGGGGTGCATGAGTTATACATGAGATTGTACTATATTCCAATTTTATATGGTGCCTACAAAATGGGAATCAAGGGTGGTTCATTGATGTCTGTGTTGGCAATATTTGCGTATATACCACATTTGGCGCTTATTGGTATAACCGAGGATGTAATCCTCCTGAATCAATCGCTTGAGATGATTCTAATGTTTTTTATTGGGACGGCTTCGGGATATTTCATAGAACGGCAGTATAAGAATCAGCAGTTGTTAGAAAATCAATTGAAGAAGATTCAAGAAATAGAACAATCACTCAGCTCGGTTTTTAAGAGTGTACCTCAAGCCATGTTTGTTCTGGATACAAATTATAATGTGACTCAAATGAATAGGGTTGCTGAAGATATATTGGACATGTTGGGCTTTGGAAGTAACATTACAAATGAACTGATAGAGATGATGTTCAAAAATGAACGTGTATTTCAACAACTCATAGAGGGTGATATAACAAACTGGGGAGATACAAGGGCGTTTGTTTTTCCTTCTGGAGTAAGAACCTTTGTTGTGAGTGCTACTACAATACTAAAAAGCTTCGAGACAGACGCTGGGGTTCTAATTATACTGCGAGATATTACGGAAATTGTAGAACTTGAAAATCAGTTGCTTTTAAGTCAAAGGCTATCAGCACTTGGAAAGCTGGCAAGTTCAATTGCCCATGAGATAAGGAATCCCTTAGGAATAGTGAAAGTGGTCCTGCAGCAAATGACAGGTGACATGGACGTAAATGATTTTGAGGAAGGCAAAGCGATTGCTATTGATGAAATTGATCGAGCCAATCGAGTAATTCAAGAAATTTTAGAGTATGCCAAACCGACAAAATATCACTACACATTAGTTGATATGGAAGCATATGTAGAGTATATAAAAACGTTGGTAGATAACATAGCAGTTGATAAAATTGTGCGAATCGAAGTAGTCAGCGGCTACCTAACTGATGTTAAAATCGATCAAGATAAATTAACACAGGCGATCATGAATCTTGTAAGCAATGGGATAGAGGCAAGTGAAGACAATGGAACTGTGAAGATTTATGTAGACTGCTCTAATGCATATTTAACAGTGAACATCGAAGATCATGGTCATGGGTTGTCTGCCGATGAACAAATGAAGATCTTTGATCCATTTTATACAACGAAGAGATCTGGAACAGGACTTGGACTCGCAATAACACATAAGATCATTAAAGATCATAATGGCACGATTACCTGTGATAGCCAGGTGAACCAAGGCAGTTTGTTTCGGATTCGTATACCAATTGGAGTGTGAAAATGAGAACAATTTTAATAGCTGACGATGAAAAGAATATGCGTTGGGCACTCAAAAGAGCATTAAATAAATTCGACTATACGATTATAGAAGCTGAAGATGGCGAACAGGCGGTGGAGATGTTTAGGCAAGAGTACCCCGATCTTGTATTACTCGATGTTAAAATGCCTAAGATTGATGGAATGGAAGCCTTAAAAGAAATGATGTCAGAGCGTGAAGGGGTACCTGTTATTGTGATGACAGCACACGGTAGTTTTGATTCTGCTAAAGAGGCAATTAAATATGGTGCACTGGATTACATTATTAAGCCATTTGATTTAGATAAGCTGATTCATCAAGTGAATCGTGCCCTTGATGTTAGGGATTTAAACGTGATCATTGAGGAGTACAAAGAGTCACTGGCCCACCATGCTGAAAATGGCCTTGTTGGAAAGAGCAAAGAAATGTTGGCCGTTCATGAACTGATCAACAAGGTTGCGAGTTCAGGATCGGTTGTATTAATCACTGGTGAAAGTGGGACGGGCAAAGAAGTCGTTGCGGATGCAATCTACTCAAAAAGCAAGAGAACCAGTAAGGCATATATAAAGGTGAACTGTGGGGCGATTCCTGACAATTTGATTGAAAGTGAGCTTTTTGGCCATGAGAAAGGAGCTTTCACTGGTGCTATTTCTAGGAAGCCAGGCAGATTTGAACGTGCAAATGGGGGTACACTTTTTCTTGATGAAGTTGGTGAACTCTCATTAGACATGCAGGTAAAGCTGCTTAGGATTCTGCAAAACAAGGAGTTTGAACGAGTTGGTGGGACAGAATCAATTAAAGTTGATGTGAGAATAATTGCGGCTACGAATAGAAACCTCCATCAAATGGTCAAGGATGGCACATTTCGTGAGGACTTGTATTATCGTTTAAATGTTGTACCTATTGCTCTACCTGCCCTAAGGGCTAGAAAAGATGATATTGTTGGGCTTTCTCTACATTTCATTTCGACAATGGCCAATGAGATGTCGCGAGCTATTCCTGAAATTGATGACGGGATTTGGAAAGCATTTTTGAAGTATAATTGGCCAGGAAATATCCGTGAGCTTCAAAATGTAATTGAACGCATGATGATATTGTCTGCACCAGACTGTCTAGATGTTAGGCTCTTGCCTAAGGAAATGACACAAAGGGATGCAGACCAAAACCTATTTATTTTGCCGCCAGAGGGAATAGACTTAGAAATGGTTGAACGTTCTTTCATTGTTCAAGCGCTAACGTTAACGAGCGGAAATCAAACAAAGGCAGCCAAACTTCTTAATGTTTCAAGACACACACTCTTATATCGTATGGATAAGTTCGAAATTGATGCAAGTATGTTTAAACATTGATTTTGGCACGAAGATTGCATTATTGCAATGTAGGAGGTAAGCCGCAACTTTGGCGAATGGAATGATCACTAAAATTGGGGTTCAATGTTGATATGCGATCGTTTGAAAGGAGTGTGTGGTCAATATGAAAATTGTTTTAGAGCCAAACGTTATACAACATCTAAAGGATAAAAAAAGTTCTGTGATTACATTAAGCGTAAATCAAAGTGGTGGCGGTTGCTGTCCAACGATTGAAACAGCTGAAGTGGATCTTAGTGCACCAAAAAATGTTGAGGACTACATCCTGTATGAACAGGATGGCTATCAAGTGTATGTTGGTAGAAACGTAAAAGTAGGAACGCCCGTTCTTAAATTTGTACTTGAAAAGGTGTTGTTTTTTAAGAGTATTGAAGCAAAAGGGCTAATACTTAAGACGCACGATTAAGGAGAAAATAATGATCAAAGTATGTAAATGTTGCTCAAATGTAGATATCGATAAACTAGAGACTATTGCGCCAAAAGAGCAAGTAGAAGTGGGTTGTATTGAAAACTGTGCAGCTTATGAAGATAAGGCTTATGGCATTATTGACGATGAGATGATTGTCGCAAATGATTCTGATGACTTTATCGAGATTGTAAAAAACCGATAATGGATAGTCCTTGAGTGGAATGCTCAAGGGCTTTTTTTATCAACATAGCTTGGCTGGACAGGACTGGCAATGGCAAAGTACATAAAATAACAAAAAAAGTACCGACAAAAGTGTTTGAATTCGAACGCGAACACTTAAGACCG
>CAYFHQ010000029.1:0-35594 GCA_964342805.1 uncultured Peptostreptococcaceae bacterium
CTCCGGAATGGACCATGTTGACTAGGATTTCAGGGAAGACCCTGGGAAACCTGGCCATGGACTTGGAAAGGGTGATCCCCTTCTGAACGTCCTCAAACATGGCGTCTGCAACTTCACATATTCGCTCGTTCTCCGACTGTTTTCTCAGGATGTCCAAACATTCAATGATGGAGATCCCTGAGGAAATAATGGTGGAGAACTGGCCACAGAAGAGGGCTAAGTCTTTTTGATTTACTTTTTTCGTTTTCCGTCGTAGGTTGATCTCACGTCCAGAAACATCGGCCTTGTTGATTTTAATGGGGTAGACATTCTGCCTTCGAAGGGACACCGCTACTTCATTGGAGTTCTCTGCCTCCATGGTCCCCTTGACCGTTTTTCCAGCTGTGGTTCGCCCGACGTATGAAAATACTGCCATTCCGTCGCTCCTTCAGCTTGATGTGTCGCTTGTCTTTGTCTCATAATGACTGAGCTTGTTCTTTTAGTGCATTATGGGCTTTTTAGGCCCTGCTTCGTTTATAGGAGTCGTGCCAACATCTCACGATCTACTGCATATTGAATAGCGTCTTGGTAAGTGATTTGACCACTTCGGTAAAGGTCTGTCAGGTAGTGGTCCATGGTGATCATGCCACTCTTCCGTCCCGTCTGTAGGGAGGACAGAATCTGATGGGTCTTACCCTCACGAATATGGTTTCGAATGGCGTTATTGGCAATCATAACTTCCATGGCTGCCACCCGCCCCTTGGTGTCAGCCCGCTTGATCAGCTGCTGGGAGATAACCCCCTGCAATACGCCTGACAGCTGGACCTTGATTTGCTGCTGCTGGTCCGGAGGGAAAACATCGATAATCCGGTCAATGGTCTGGACTGCACCAATGGTGTGGAGGGTAGACAAAACCAAGTGGCCTGTTTCCGCAGCCGTCACGGCAATGGAAATGGTCTCTAGGTCCCGCATCTCCCCTATGAGGATTACGTCCGGATCCTGACGGAGGGCCGCTCGAAGGGCCGCTGCGTAGGAATAGGAGTCGTGTCCGATTTCCCGCTGGTTGATCATGGACCGGTTGTGGCGGTGGAGGTACTCAATGGGGTCCTCCAGGGTCATAATATGGGCATTTCTCTGGGTGTTCATGTGGTTTATCATGGCCGCCAGAGTAGTCGACTTACCTGAGCCTGTTGGGCCAGTTACCAGAACCAATCCCCGCTTTTTCATGGACAGTTCCTTCAAGATTGGAGGAAGTCCAAGGTCGTCCAGGGTTGGAACCGTAAGGGGTACTGTCCGAAGGGCCATGGAAACCGTGCCCCGTTGCTTAAAGACATTGATCCGGTAGCGGCCAAAGCCAGGTACTGCCCAGGAGAAGTCCACTTCCCCTTTTTCGTCAAAGATGTTCTTGGCGTAGGCGTCCATTAGGTACTGGGCCAAGTCTACGGTGTCGTCTGGCATGAGTCGGTCAAACTCTTCCATACGAATGAGGTGGCCGTCCAGTCGAAAGACCGGTGGGATCCCTACAGTTAGGTGTATATCGGAAGCCCCTTTTTCATGGGCTGCTTTCAGAATATCTTGGATATCTGCCATTTATCTCTCCACTGTGTACGAAATTCTCATGAGTTCTTCCAAAGTTGTTTCCCCCTGTAATACAAGGGCTCTACAGTTTTCCTGTAGGGTCTTCATGCCGTTACGTCGCATGTAATTTCGAATGTCGTCAGGACGACTCTTTTCACTGATCATGTTTCTGGCTTCGTTGTCCAGTAACATGATTTCAAAGACTGCTGTCCGGCCTAGGTAGCCAGAGCTCTTGCAAACTGCGCAACCTGCTCCCTTGTGGAGTTCAATGTCCGCCTCTTGGGAGAAGCCTAGGACCTCCAGCTCCCCTGGTGTTGGGAAGTATGGAACCTTGCAGTGGGGGCAAATTTGCTTGACCAGGGTCTGGGCCATAATGCCTGTTATGGACGAGGCCAGTAGGTAGCGCTCCACCTTCATGTCAATCAGACGGTTGATGGTCTGGGCGGCAGAATTGGTGTGGAGGGTCGACAACACCAAGTGGCCAGTGATGGCTGCCCGGGTGGCGATCTGCGCCGTCTCCACGTCTCGAATTTCCCCGACCATGATTACGTCCGGGTCCTGACGGAGGAAGGACTTGAGGCCAGTGGCAAAGTCGAAACCTGCCTTGTGGTTGACTTGGGCCTGCATTATGCCGTCCATCCGGTATTCCACCGGGTCTTCTATGGTGAGGATATTCTTCTTTGCGTCGTTTATTGCATTGAGCAAGGCATACATGGTTGTAGACTTACCAGAACCGGTAGGCCCAGTAACCAGGATCATGCCGTTGGTCGACTTGGCCAGGTCAAGGAACTTGCGGTGTTCCTCGTCACTGAGTCCCAGTTCATCGGACTTGCGGAGGAAGTTGGAACGGTCCAGCATACGGATTACGACTTTTTCACCGTAAATGGTTGGAACCGTAGAAACCCGCATGTCCAGGTCCCTGCCCTGGACTTCCATTTCCACTCGACCGTCTTGGGGCACCCGCCGCTCAGCTATGTTCATTTTGGCCATGATCTTAATTCGAGTGATAATGGCCCCATGGGTCTGACGGGCAGGTCGCATGACTTCTTGCAGGTCGCCGTCCACACGGAAGCGAATTCGAAGACTCTCTTCCAGGGGTTCAATATGGATATCAGAGGCTCTGGATTGAGCCGCCTGAATGATAATCGTGTTTACTAGACGAACAACTGGCGCCTTGTTGATTTCCCGCAGGAGGTTCTGGTCGATTTCTTCAGACTCCAGTTCAAACTCCTTGGAGAACTCCTCCATGGCAATTTCAGCTGTTTTCTTGGAGTAGTACTGGTCAATGGCGTCTTTAATGCCCGCCTCTGTGCCAATCCAGGGTTCAATCTGAAAGCCCGTAACGATCTCCAGGTCATTAATGACAATGATATTGAGGGGGTCAGCCATGGCCACAGAAAGCTTCATGCCATTCTTTCGAATGGGAATCAGGGTGTGCTTTCGGGCAAAATCCTCAGCGATCAGCTGGGGAATTTCAGGGTCAATATAGAATTTACCCAGGTCCACATGGGGAATGCCCAACTGGAACTCAAGGACTTCTACGATATCCGCTTGGGTTACCATGTCCAAGTCTTGCAGGACCTCACCCAGCTTTTTCTTCTTTTCCTTTTGCACTTCCAGTGCGAATTTCAGCTGTTCTTCGGTGATTTTACCTACCTGCACCAGGAGGTCACCCAACCGGTATGTTTGCCGCTGTCTCACGCCGCCACCTCGTTCGTCTCTATTACGTTTAGGGAATATAAGTCAATCAAATAAAAAAGGCCTCGGATTCTCCAGGGAAAATCTTCAGCCGGTTACGCCACTTCATCCACACAGCATAAGGCGTCCATCTATAGCTGTGCTTCTTTTGAGTCCAGTTTGTGTCACATATGTTCAGTCATAAATTCTTGCCGTACTTTTTGAGAAGATGCGCCCACGCCCGTCCATATCTCGTAAGCCTTAATAGCTTGGAAGATGAGCATGTCCAGACCATTAACAGTCTTGAGGCCTCTTTCTCTACCTGTCCTTAAAAACAGGGTCTCTGATGGATTGTATATAATGTCTGCTAAAACGCAGTCTGCTTTCACTTGATTTGGTTCTACCGGCATTCTGTTTTCATGGGGATGCATACCTAGGGGTGTGCAGTTTATGACAAGGTCATAGTCTCTGGCCTTTTCAGCCCATACTCTATAATTCAAGGGCTGGCGGTCAATGCCCTGCCATTCACCTGACCATTTGTTCAAACATGACGCCGCGGTTTCCGTTTTTCTGGAGTACAAGTCCAGGGACTGGACCCCTTCCACACCGCAAGCAACGATCACAGCCTTAGCTGCGCCTCCTGTACCCAGGACAGCGACTCGCTTGTCCTTGAGGCTCACACCCGCTTGGTCTAACATTTGAGTAAAACCATAAACATCGGTGTTGGTTCCAATAGCCCTTCCCTGTTTGAAGGATATGGTGTTAACAGCGCCTACCCATTTGGCCAGGTCATCGACCTCGTCCAAAAGTCCTAGAACAGCTTCCTTGTGGGGTATGGTCACGTTGACTCCGGCGTATCCCAGTGCCTGCAAGCCTTTGATGGCTGTTTCCAGGTCATTGGGGTCCACGTCGTGGGCTACATATATGCAATTTTGTTGGTTGCGATCAGAAATCCCGTTATGTATTCTGGGAGAAAAGCTGTGCCCTACGGGACGGCCGATCAGACCGATTTTTTTTGTCATTCCATTTACTTGCATTCTGTCACCAACTTTAGTGCTATTTTACCATATTAATCCCATTGCTGTCACTGGTTTCACGTAGAATATCGACAGAATTCACCAAACCTTTACCAAATCAGTTGACTTTCTTCCAATATTATCGTCTTCTTTGTCAAGCAAACGTTTTTTTGCTATGCTATATCAAAGAGCTTCGGAGGGGTATCATGTCAGATTTACGGGGAATGTTAAACCAGCGCACAGTCTTGACAATGGAGTTGGTTCGACAGTATAGAAATGACATTTTGCACAATTATCCTACTAAAACGACCAAAGAACGTGCAAAAATGCTTGCTGACAAACTCCATAACATGCTGGATGGTCAATTGGAGGGTCTGTCCAATGACCTGAGAACTGAGGTCCGGGTCCACCTATTTAAGAACAGTATCCGGTCCCAGGTCATGCGGATTACCCAGGAGGATATCCTGGAGACCATTTCTTCCAGTGATATGCCCGACGAGGTATTTGAACTGGAGGTCTGTGCCTGGTTGCAAACCACTTGTCAGGTGGAAGACGCCCATATCCATGCGCGTAACTTTGTGCAAAGTAAGCGGCCAGATTATACACCTGACCCCTATTCCAAGCAGTTCATGCCTAAGCGCACTTTATCCTTTGACGCTGTGGCTGCAATCCTAAGGGGACACCTGGACAAGACCAGGGAGTCCTTGTCAGCCCTGTACCAGCAGACCAAACGAGAACTCAAGGAAAGCAAGTTGACTGGACTGGTGGTCCTCAGCTTGATCGCCCTTACCATAGGTGGTGGCTACATCGACGCGGAAACGGTTGAAACCATTGCCATCCCTGCCCCACCTTCCATATCATTTGAACAAGGTAGCCAGTACATTGTGCAAATCGAAGAACGCAACCGGGTCTTCGTGGACATACTAAAATACACCAAGCGTAAGGAAAAAGACGGTATCCCCCCCTACTTAAACTTCGACACCTTTGACGAAGCAGGGGTCAAGGCCTACCTGGACAGACGAAACTCCATGTTTGCCGACGGCAACCACCTGGAGGAAGTGGTGGAAGTGGCTAAACTCTATGACGTCCACCCCCTACTCTTGCTGGCCATAATTGGCCAGGAACAGGGCTTCGTTCCCAGGGACCACAAGTTTGCCGACAAGATTATTAACAATCCATTTAACGTGAACATTAGCTGGGAAAAGTTTAACACCAACCTCTATGAGTCTGCTGAGATCGCAGCAGGGACCGTGGTGGTGGTTCTGAGAAAACGACCTGCTGGAGAGAATCCCTTCCAGTGGCTCAATACCCGCTATGCAGAGGACCCCAACTGGTGGAAGGGGGTCCAGGAACTCTTCTACACCCTACTGACCCACGGTACACCCCAGTAGGTGAAAGCACGACCAAGTCAGCTCAAGGCATAACAGCACTCATACTATTTTATTTCGAAAAACCGCATCTTATTCAATCAAAAAGACTACCTAAGCATGGGCAAAGGTAGTCTTTATTTATTGTCTGATTTAAACGTTCCGTTCCATGATAATGGACCGAACCTTGGCCACCATAATGTCAATGGCCACCTTGTTGTAGCCGCCCTCTGGAATAATGAGGTCAGCGTACTTCTTGTAAGGCTCGATGAACTGCTCATGGGCAGGTTTTACAGTGGACAAGTACTGTCCGATAACCGATTCAAGGGTTCTTCCCCGCTCTCGAATGTCACGGGTAATTCGGCGGATAATACGAAGGTCAGCGTCGGTGTCCACAAAGATTTTAATGTCCATGCGGTCACGGAGGCGCTTGTCCTCGAAAATCATAATCCCTTCCAGGATAATGATGTCTCTCGGCACCACTTCGATGGTTTCTTCCGCTCTTGTGTGCTGGGCAAAGTCGTACTTTGGCTTTTGAATGATTTGGCCAGACACCAGTTGATCAAGGTGCTCAATCAAAAGGTCCGTGTCAAAGGCCAGTGGATGATCATAGTTGGTTTTCACTCGATCTGCCATCTTTAGATGGGTCTGATCACGATAGTAGCTGTCTTGCTCCAGCATCGTGATGTTTTTTTCTGGCAGTGCTTCGTATACTGCCCGCGCCACAGTACTCTTTCCAGAGCCCGTTCCCCCGCAAATTCCTATTAGAATCGGTTTACTCAACAGGATCATCCTTTCTCTTACGAAGTATGTGATATGGCTGCACTGGTTGCGCCATCTTCATCTTAATAATTTGTTGTGCATGAGGTGCTTTGTCGATCGGACGATCTTTGTTGTCCAGCATTTGCTCTACCACTTGGTCAAATTGGAAGAAGCCTGGACCCATGATTTCAATTTCATCCCCTTGAACGATCTTGTTTCGCTGTTCAATGGTTGCCATGCCTGTTTCTTCGTCATACTCAAGGACAATGCCAATGAAGTCATAGTCTCTTGTGTAGGCAGACGTGCCGTATAATTGGCCGTCTTCGTCAGGCTTGCCAAAGGCAAAGCCCTTGGTGAACTTTCGGTGGCTGGCTTTTTTGATTTCGTCCACCATGGTTGGGTCAAATGTGTAGTTTTCAGGGTCTGCCATGTAGTCGTCAATGACTTTACGGTACACACGTACCACATTTGCCACGTAATAGAGGGACTTCATGCGACCTTCAATTTTCAAACTGGAAATGCCTGCTTCAATCATCTCAGGCACATGCTCAATGAGGCAGAGGTCCTTGGAATTAAAGAAGTAGGTGCCTGTCTCGTCTTCCACTACTGGAATGTATTCCCCAGGTCGCTTTTCTTCAACCAGGTTATATTTCCACCGGCAAGGGTGTTTGCACTCGCCCTTGTTGGCGTCCTTGTTGACCATGTAGTTGGACAGGAGACATCTTCCTGAATAGGAAATGCACATGGCACCGTGAACGAAACTTTCCAGTTCCACTTCCGGTACCTTTTCAACAATTTCCTTGGTTTCGTCGATGGTCAGTTCTCTGGCTAGGATAACCCGGGAGATCCCTTGTGAGGCCCAGAACTTGGCCGACATCCAGTTGGTGTTGTTGGCCTGGGTGGACAGGTGAACTTCCATTTCAGGTGCGTACATTTTTACAAAGGCCAGGGTACCAGGATCAGCCAGGATCAAAGCGTCAAAGCCCAGGTCCTTAATGTCCTTAATGTAGCCTTCCAGTAGTTCTAGGTCCTCGTTGTGGGGAATGATGTTGAGGGTCAGATAAACCTTTGCGCCTCTTTCGTGGGCAAAGTCGATCCCCTCTTTCATTTGTTCCAGGCTAAAGTTACGGGCAGATGCACGCAAGCCAAAAATCTGGCCGCCAATGTACACGGCGTCAGCACCATATTCAATCGCAAATTTCAACTTCTGCAGATCGCCAGCAGGGGCAAGCAATTCTACTTTCTTCATTTTGTTCCTCCATTGCACTGACTCAGCGCCATTCCATCACCAATTGGCAGAATGGTTGTCGTGTACCGGTCGTGGTTGGACAAAAACGCCAAATAGTCATTCATTCTTCTCACAATGGTCCTGTCTCTTCGTCGCACCAGCTCAGGCTGGGCAATGAACCCCTTGAACAGAACGTTATCCGACACAATAATCCCGCCGGGACGAAGCTTTGGCTCCACAAGGTCAAAGAACTTGCGGTACTGGCCCTTGGCTGCGTCAATAAATATGAAATCATAGGTGCCGTCTAGGGTCTCTAGGACTTCCTCTGCATCCCCTTCATGCAGGTGAACCGTCACCTTCTCCATTCGTTTTAAGTTTTCACGGGCAAGTGCAGCCCGTCGAGGATTCCGCTCAATGGTGTCAATGTGACCACCCTCAACCATGTTCTCTGACAGGACAAAGGCCGAATATCCGATGGCCGCCCCCACTTCCAGGACCCGCTTGGGCCTGTGGTAGGATGTCAAAAACCGCAGGACCTGGGCCCCTTCTGGTTCAATAATGGGTACATGGTTTTCCATGGCGAAAACCTCTAGTTCTTTGAGTATGCCCTCCCGATCAGGCAGAACCTTCCGGATGAGGTTTTGTATTGGCTTGGTGCAAACCCCGGGCGCATTGGGTCTTACAGTCATATGTGTAGCCTACTTTTTCTTTTTCGCCTTGATGGCTGCATTGTGCTCCTTCAAGGTCTTTGAGAAGGTATGGGAACCGTCACCCTTGTCTGTTGTGACAAAGAACATGTATTCCGTGTCCTCAGGATAAACTGTTGCAATAATGGACTTTTCCCCAGGAGACGAAATAGGTCCTGGTGGTAGACCCGTTTCAATATAGGTATTAAAAGGAGACTGAATGGTAATGTCTTCATAGGTCAGGACTGGCTTACGCTCACCCAGTATGTACTGGACCGTTGCACAGGACTCCAGCTTCCAGTTCTTGTCGATCCGGTTCCAAAAGACACCGGCAATGCGGGCGCGTTCGTCGTCCCGGACTGCTTCCCGCTCTACAATAGAAGCCATGGTCACCATTTCACTTATGGTTAAGCCTCTTGCGGCTGCAAGGTCGTAATACTCCGGTTTAAAAACCAAGTCAAACTTATTGAGCATAAGGACAATGGCCTCTTTGGCCGATGCGCCCTTGCGGATTTCATAAGTGTCCGGGAACAAAAATCCTTCTAACTTATACGACCGATCTACCCCTTCAAGGAACTTGTAGTCGAAGGGTTCATTGACCAGGAGGTCTTCAATTTCTTCTTTGTTGCCAAGACCTGTTTCTACCAAGATGTCTATAATCTGTACAGCCTCATAGCCCTCAGGAATGGTAAAGGTTATGGTTTCAATATAAACATCACCGTCCACCATCTTGTCAATGATCTCCTGGGAGGACATGGCCTGGGACAGCTTGTAGTCACCTGCCTGCATTTTGCCGTCACTTCCAAGTTCCTTGGACAGCATTTTAAAGGACAAGGCGCTGTTAATGAGCTTTGCTACTTCAAGGTCTTCCGCTATGCGGTTGGTACTGGCCCCAGCAGGCACCGTAAAGAGAACCTGGGCTGTATTGCTTGGGTCCACCGGTTCGTTGAACCCATCAAGGACACTACAACCGGAAGAAATCATAACTAGTGCGACTAGAACAAAGAGAAACAAGGTTTTTTTCATGGAGTTTTCCTTCCCAAAGATAGCTCTTTACACTCTGAAAAGACCCAGAAGCCCCGGTCCGTGTGTTTTCACAGACCGGTAGGCTCTGAGTCATGGATTGCTATGCCTCTGAAATGATATTATCACAAGTTGTGCGTTTGGTCATTCCAAAGGTTACAATGCTTGGTTCTATTCACTTTTGTGAAGCTTAAACTTCAATAATGATCGGAAGGATCATTGGGCTTCTTCTTGTATTCTCATACAAGTAAGAACGTAGGGCGTCCCGTATGGCAGACTTAATGGCAGACCACTCACGGACGTTTCTGTCTGCGCACTTGTCAAGGGCCTTGGACACTTCCGCTCTGGCACCAGCCATCAGCTCTTCAGACTCTCTCACGTAGACAAAACCACGGGAAATGATGTCTGGACCATTTTCCACAGTGCCTGAGTCACGGTCAAGGGCCACAACGACAACCATGAGGCCGTCTTCAGCCAGGTGCTTACGGTCACGGAGGACAATGTTGCCCACGTCACCAATACCCAGGCCGTCAATGAGAACGCGACCACTTGGTACGGACTTGGCCATGTTCACACCCCGGCGGCTGATTTCCATTACGGAACCATTCTTCAGGATGTGGACATTTTCCTCAGGCATGCCCATGCTCACTGCCAACTCTGCGTGGTGGTTAAGCATGGTGTACTCACCGTGAACCGGTACAAAGTACTTAGGCTGTACCAAGGAGTGAAGCAATTTAATTTCCTCTTGCTTGGCGTGGCCTGAAACGTGCACTTCTGCCAGCTGGTCATAAATAACCTTGGCACCCTTTTCTGTCAGGCTGTTGATCACGTTAAATACGCTCTTTTCGTTCCCTGGGATTGGAGAAGAAGACAGGATAACCGTGTCGCCCTTTCTAATCTGCATGGAACGGTGCTCGTCTCTTGCCGCTCTTGCAAGGGCAGACAAACTTTCACCTTGGGAACCCGTCGTGATAATAACCACTTCATTGTCCGGGTAGCGGTGTAGATCATTCATGTCAATGATCAGGTCGCTTGGTACTTTCAGGTAGCCCAGGTCAAGTGCCACTGTTGACACGTTGATCATGGACCGACCGCTAAAGGCAACCTTTCGGTCGTTATAGCTGGCCGCATTACAGATCTGCTGAATTCTGTGGACGTTGGACGCAAAGGACGCAACGATGATCCGGCCATCTGTGTGGCGGAAGATGTCGTCAAAGGTTTCCCCTACCCGACTCTCCGACATGGTAAAACCAGGTCGCATAACATTGGTAGACTCACAAAGGAATAGGAGTACTCCCTTGGAACCCAGTTCTGCGAACTTGTTCAAGTCAATACGCTGTCCATCAATCGGCGTGAAATCCACCTTAAAGTCTCCGGTGTGGATGACACGACCCAGCGGCGTATGCAGGCATAACGCCACAGCGTCTGGGATCGAGTGACTCACGCGGATCATCTCCACCTTCATCTGTCCCAGCTTGATTTGATCTCCAGGTACACACGTGTGCATGCGCACTTTACCGATTGACTTGTGCTCACTTAGTTTCCGTTCTACGAGCCCTAGTGTCAGCCTTGTACCGTAAATCGTAATATCCAATTCTTTCAATAGATATGGAATTGCACCAATATGGTCCTCGTGACCATGGGTTAGTACAAGTCCTCGGATTTTATCGCGGTTTTTCTTCAAGTAGGTCATGTCTGGAATAACAACGTCAATACCCAGCATGTCGTCCTCTGGGAATGTCATTCCACAATCCACGATAATAATGTCGTTTTCATATTCGAAAACGGTCATATTTTTCCCGATTTCGTAAAGGCCGCCTAGAGGAATGACTTTCAATTTGCCACTTCGTTTGTTCATAAGTTCCTCCTTATATAGTTGGCGGTTCAATTCGCTCAAATATTCTTACTGCTGGCTTCCTAAGCCCTCCAAGGGCATTCATTGGCAACCCTAAGGCGCTCAAAATGCCAACAATAAGGAAAGCCTGTAAAAACTACAGGCCTAGACTGTATGTGTCCATACAGTTACTTCTTACAATCACTGCATATACCGAAGAACTTGAGTTTGTGATCTCTGATCTCAAAATCGAAGTCCGCTTCAATTCTTGCTTCCAATTCTTCCAATAGATCGTCAACAACCTCAATGACCTTGCCACAAGAAGAGCAGATCAGGTGGTGGTGTTGGTGATCGTCGTCATGCATGTTCAGTTCATAACGTACCACGCCGTCTTCCAGATTGAGCTTGGAAATGACTTCAAGGTCCGCTAATAAAATTAAAGTTCTATATACAGTAGCCAGGCCAATGTCTGGACTTAAATTCTTCTTTACAAGTTCATAAATTTCTTCAGTACTCAGGTGTTTTCCTGGGTTCTCGATAACAATATCAAGGATTGCACGACGCTGTGGCGTCAGCTTATAGCCCTTTTCCTTCAGTCTTAGCTTCAAATCATCATATGAAAATTGCATTACAGCACCTCACAACCAAGTATTTTATATCAGTACTATTTTAACATTTAGGATAATGAATTTCAATGGAGGCATTACTCTCCCATCAATTCCTCGTAGGCTGCAACCGCATTGTCGAACTCTTCTTGGTTGTCAATGAGTTCAAAGGTTGGCTCCCCGTCCACTTCCTTTACACGGAAAAGCACCGCTTCGTCTTCATCGTCCAGGGGACGAAGGACAGCGTACTCCGTGTCATTCACGTTAAAATCTGCTACAATTTCAAATTCAATCTTCTTGCCACTGTCGTCCAGTAGCTCAACGATCTTCATGTCTTCCATAAGTCTACCTCCATAAGTAGATGGGCTATCCTCTATGCCGGTCTAGATATCCCTGTAATATATACACAGCAGCCAGCTGGTCAATGACCTGCTTTCGCTTGTCCCGTCGCATGTCAGCTTCAATAAGGGTACGGTCTGCAGCCTTACTTGTCAAGCGTTCGTCCCAAAATTCAATGGGAATACTTTTTCCTTTTAACTTATCGGAGTATTTTAGCTTCTTTTCCAGCTGTTTGGCAAAGGCCTGGGTCTTTTCCCCTTGGGGTCCCAGGGTACCATTCATATTCATGGGCAGGCCCACAACGACACGCTCCACTTCCCGTTCCACAACCAGATCAATTATTCTCGCCACAGTCTCCTTTACAGAGGTACGGCGAATGGTCTCCACCGGATGCGCCAGCATGCCCATGCCATCACTGACAGCCACACCTACGGTTGCGTCTCCAACGTCCAGTCCCATCCAAATCATAGTCTCCACCTTTACACAACTTTTATACAGAATTCAGGACACACAGCACTGCAGTACCCACAGAGTACACATTTATCTCGGTCCACCCTGGCCCGGCCGTCGACCACTTCCAGGGCACCCAGGCCACATTTTTTCACACAGGCTCCGCAAGCGGTGCACCAGGTGTCAATATGCAGCTTTCTTGGCTCACTCCGAAGGGACGCCTGAACGTCTGCAGGAATGGGTTTTCCACTAAAACGATTGACATTGGCTATGACTTCCGACTCCCTTTGCATACCGACTGCAATGGAGTCCACCACATCCAGACCCAGGACATAGTCAAAGGCCTCGTCAATCCCACCCAGGAGGTTGCCCCCACCCAGTGGTTTCATGGCAAAAACCCCACCGCCACGTGCCTTGTAGCGCTGGAGCGCATCGATCATGTCGTCAATGGTTCCGTCTTGAATGCCTAGCCCCTTCTTATTGACAATGGGGTGAACCACTTCAATTTCCCGGTTGGCTATGGCCACCTCGACCCCCGCCACATAGTGGGTGGACAGGCCGATGTGTTTAATGACCCCCTCGGACTTCTTTTCAAGGAAGTAGTCCAGGGCTTCCCTATGACCACGGAAGGTATGTTCACTCTCCTGCTCGTGCATCATAAAGAGGTCAATATAGTCGGTCTCCAGTTGATCCAGAGCCCGGTTTAGGGTTTCCTGCGCCGATTGGCGGTCCCAAGCATAGGACTTGGAGCAAATAATGACCTTGTCCCGGTCCCACTGCTGTAGGGCCGTTCGAATATGGGAGTAGGTCTTGTATAAATCCGCCGTATCAATAAAGTTGACGCCCCGTTGAAATGCTGAAAGGATCACGGAGGCGCCTTCTTCATCTGTTAAATCGGCTTGGAGGGGACCGATGGTCAAGCCGCCGAAGCAAAGCTTTGACACGATCAGGTCCGTCTCCCCCAGTCGATTATATTCCATTATTCTAGTTCACCTTCAAGATAATTCTTCAACAGTTCCTCGAGGATCTCGTCACGCTCCACACGACGAATGACTTTACGTGCTTCGTTGTGGGTTGTGATGTAGGTCGGGTCTCCGCTAAGCAGGTACCCAATCATTTGATTCACAGGATGGTAGCCCTTCTCTTTTAGTGCGTTGTACACATAAATGAGGACTTCCTTGCGTTCATCGGCCTTCGCCTGATCCACGGTGAATTTCATTGTGTTGTTCATATCCATAAGCCAGCCTCCTTTAACCATCATCTGTAGTAGTTTATTCCCACCTATTCAGATGATCAATCAGCCCCCGCTAGAAAAATTAGTATGCCGAGACGATTTCTTCTGCCTTTGCAATCGCGTCTACGATCTTGGAAGCGTCCTTACCACCAGCTTGGGCCATGTTTGGTCGGCCACCGCCGCCACCGCCGCAGATCTTAGCCAGATCACCGATCAGCTTACCTGCGTGAGCGCCAGCCTTGACAGCGTCGTCACTTGCCATAGCTAATAGTAGTACCTTTTCACCCAAATCAGAAATCAGAACCACTACACCCATGTCCAGCTTGTCCTTGAGCTGGTCACCCATGGTTCTCATTGTATTGGCGTCTACCCCTTTCAGGGCAGTTGCCACCAGGTTAAAGTCACCCAGTTTCTTAACATTACCAATCATATCAGCTGTAGATGCGGACGCAGCCTTAGCCTTCAATGACTCGTTTTCTTTCTTCAACGCACGTAGTTCTTCTTGGATCTGAACCGCACGGTTTTCAACGTCGTTGACCTTTGCCTTAAGGGCACCTGCAACGCCTTCCAGCTTGCGCTCGGTGTTTTGTAGGTAGTCTACAACACCTCGTCCTGTAATGGCTTCAATACGACGGACACCCGCAGCTACGCCACCCTCGCTGATAATCTTGAACATGCCGATTTCAGACGTGTTCTGGAGGTGGGTACCGCCACATAGTTCCATGGAGAAGTCTCCAACGGAAACTACGCGTACCGTGTCCCCATACTTTTCACCAAACAGAGCCATAGCCCCAGCTTCCTTGGCTTCTTCCTGGCTCATAAAGGCAGAACCCACAGCCGTTGGGTCATAGAGCATGCCATTGACAATTCCTTCTACCTTGCTGATCTCCTCAGCCGTCATGGCCTGGAAGTGGTTGAAGTCAAATCGTAGACGTGACGGTTCAACCAGGGAACCAGCCTGCTCTGCGTGCTTGCCTAGGACCATCTTTAGGGCCTTGTGAAGGAGGTGGGTTGCCGTGTGGTTACGGGCAGAGTCCAGTCGAACTTCCTTGTTAACAAGGGTTTCCACAGTCATGCCAGCTTCCACAGTACCTTCCACAATGCGACCCACATGGATAATGGAGTCTCTTGTCCCCTTCTTGGTGTCTTCCACTAGGAACTCGAAGTTCTTGGCTTTAATGACACCCACGTCGCCCACCTGGCCGCCGCCTTCAGGGTAAAAACTTGTTGTATTCATTAATAGATGCGCTTCACCCTCGTTTGCCATCTCGACTACTTCACCGCCCTGGATAATGGCGATGACTTCACCGGAAGCCGTTAGGGTGTCGTAGCCCACGAACTTGCCAGCAATGTCTCCCTGGATGGTAGAGATCGCGTCGTCGTCCCAAGCTGCAGCAGCGTCACCTGTACGAGCCGAACGAGCACGCTCACGCTGTTCATCCATAGCTGCTGAGAAAGCGTCTTCGTTTACACTTAGGCCCTTTTCCTCAAGGATTTCCTTTGTCAGGTCCAGAGGGAAACCGTATGTGTCATATAGTTTGAAGGCATTCTCACCGGATAGCTCCTTGCCACCTGCAGTTTGCACTTCTTCAATGTATGTCTTAAGAATGTCTAGACCCTGGTCAATGGTCTGCTGGAAGCGGTCTTCTTCAATGTTAATGACACGCTTGATATAGTCCTGACGTTCAACGATGTCTGGGTAAGCTTGACCAGACACAGCAATGACTTCGTCCACCAGGCTTGTCAGGAAAGCCCCTTCAATGCCCAGTAGCTTGCCATGGCGGGCAGCCCGTCTTAGGAGACGGCGTAGGACATAACCACGACCTTCATTGTTGGGAAGGACACCGTCGCCTACCATAAAGGTAATGGCACGGGAGTGGTCTGTGATAATCCGTAGGGAAATGTCTGCCTTGGTACCCGTTGGGTAAGTCAGACCCGCCTTGTCAGACGCAGCGTCAAGAATGGACTTCATGGTGTCGATTTCGAAAATGGAGTCCACGTCCTGCATGATCATGGCAATACGCTCTAGACCCATGCCTGTGTCGATATTCTTAGAAGCCAGCTCTGTGTAGTTGCCTGCTTCGTCCTTTTCAAATTGTGTGAATACGTGGTTCCAGAATTCTACGAAGCGGTCACACTCACAACCAGGCTTACAGTCTGCATGGCCACAACCATGTTTTTCGCCGCGGTCATAGTAAAGCTCGGAACAAGGACCACATGGGCCTACACCGATCTCCCAGAAGTTGTCTTCCTTGCCCAGGCGTACAACACGCTCAGCAGGAACCTTCATTTCGTTTACCCAGAAGTCATAAGACTCGTCGTCTTCCTCGTAAACAGATGGCCAGATCTTTTCTTCAGGTAGCTCAAGCCAGTCAATGCAGAATTCCCAACCCCAACGGATGGACTCTTGCTTGAAGTAGTCACCGAAAGAGAAGTTGCCCAGCATTTCAAAGAAGGTAGCGTGACGAGCCGTGTGGCCAACGTTTTCAACGTCAGTCGTCCGCATACACTTCTGACAGGTAGCCATACGCACGTTTGGCGGTGTTTCCTTGCCCATGAAGTAGTTCTTCAGGGGTGCCATACCTGCACTGATTAGAAGAAGTGTTTTATCGTTCTGAGGCACTAGTGGGTAGCTGTCCGCTACATAGTGGCCTTTTGAAGCAAAGAACTCAAGGAACTTGCTTCGAATTTCGTTCAAGCCCATTTTTTTCATTGGTTTCCTCCGTTGTTGATTGGTCATGGTCGGTGGTGCTTACCTGGTTTGTCCCCTGTACCTTCTTTGGTGACTGTATCAAGTTGGATACCTGTACCTGTCATGGATTTAGGTAGACATGTATTTCGGGGCGGGATTGTTGTGAATCGCCCTTTGGTTTACATAATATATTTACGTATACCGATTTCTGTTTTGCAGATTTTTGTCCTAAAAGGATTTTACCCAGAAAACAAAAAATCCCCCAAAGCGCACGTTTCAGGGACGAATGTTACTCCGCGGTACCACCCTGATTATCTTTCGATCGCTTTGAAGGTCATAAGCCTGACTTGTTAACGGTGTCATCCGTCACAACCTACCCACCTTTCGGCTTCGGAAGTGCAGCTCGGGAGTTGCTTCGACCATCGTGGACGTCTTTCAGCGGGTGCGTCCTCTCTTTTGGTGATGGTTGTACTTGTCTCCGTTGTAGCTTTTGAAGTATTTACTTGATTATAGCAACATAGATGCCTTCTGTCGAGAGGTATTTGCAAGTATTTGGGTTAGTTGTTTGTTACAAGGTCAATAGTGCCTTTAAACATGGAAATCCCGTGGCGGGTGCCACGGGTTACAGATTGTCGACAAGGTCGACAAGATGGAGACTGTAGAAAACTTCCTCAGGCCCAAGTAGGCTAGTTCCAGCTACCAAATCAAAGATTTGGGCTGTCACTGAGCGCCGCGGCTGAAAGCCAGTTGGTGAGCGATCTCCTAGATCGTGATCCAGCTGGATTGAAGCCAGCAACGCAGTATGAGGGAGTTTTCTACGGTCTAAAATCCCGTGGCGGGTGCCACGGGATTACTGACTACAATTGATTTTCCGATTCTTCGATAAGGAAATCGTGGATTGCTTTGTCTAGGGTTGCCTCGTCCTCGTGTTTGTTGCCCACGAAGTTGGTATGGAGGTTTTCGTAGTATTCTAGGGTTTCGTCACTGATGTGTTGTTTTTGGTAGTTTGTCATGGGTATCAGCTCCTTTATATGTCACTGGATTGGTGTTTTATTGATACCCGTTGGAACTGTCTTTATTCAGTACTAGAGTTCACCAATCAACTTATTCCATATAAATTTGTGCTCAAACTTTAGAGTCCGATCATTTTCTAGATTTGTTACATACGCTTCTACGAACCTTGACGGTTCTTGCATTAGGCGAAGATAATATTTTAGTGTATCTTCGACACCGTTTACAATTACTTGGCAGCCATGTTGATTTTTGATTCTATTGAGTTCAGCTTCAATTTCTTCCTTATCAGCTTCTTTAACATTCGCTGTTGAAAGTAAGTAATAGCGATCAACAGGATGTATCGAAAACTTCTCATATGCGTCACGAATCAAAGATGGGCTAATTGATATATTGTGTTTAATTTCAACACCTTCAAAAACCCTATTATCTGAGTCCTGAACCTCGATATCTCCAACTCTGCCAGACTGAGAATCAGCAGCAGTATGTTCCTCAAGACTCATGAGTTTTTTGCCATCATATCTCTTAACTTCTGATATTATGCACTGATAAGCGGAGTAAATTGCTAACGACGGCAACCGCGAAGCTCCTCTCGATGTGTATCCAAAGAAGAAGTGTCTATGTAAGATTTCAATAATATCTGCAATTTGCAAAGTTGTTGGTTTGACTAGTTGAATACTTTTCAAATCCCGTAGCTTAATAAGCTTAAAGAGCAGCAGTCGGAGAACTACTCCAGCCTTAGCAGGGTCCTCATGAACAAAGTCCAAGATATCTAAAAACGACTTTTTAACATCGCCTGGATTTATTTTTCCGGGGTAATCCAACGTGTACGGTAAGTTTTGTTCTAAAGATCTAGTCAACCAGCCGCTTTCGGACATGTGTGGAAATTTATTATCCTTCATAAATGGTGTTATGAACTTAGTATCTACACCTCGGCCGGAATATCCACCTTTCATGTTTTCCTGATGATACCTAACATCTTGAGAAGAATCATAAATCTTCTGAACCAAACTGGTCACAATAACGGCTAATACACCTTTTGCTTTTTCCGACTTTTCAGCAATTACAGATACCTTATTGATTAAATCCACACTAAGTCCACAATTCTCATCATTTCTTTTATCCCTTGTATCCTCAAGACTAAGTGCATAAAAGTGATCTAAAACTTCCCTTTGATTCTCATAAGCCATGCTAATATCACCATCCATCGAATTTGTCTTTCTACCACCTTCAAAAAATTGCTTTTTTATCGCTCTAGCAATTTCCCGTACCATTGGTACACAAACAGAGTTTCCTATCTGCTTGTATTGTTCGCCCAATGAAACGACACGTTTAAACTCATCAGGAAAACCCATAATCCTATAGCATTCACCTATTGTTAGTTTACGAACACCGATATCATCTAATATAAAAAATCTCCCCGAAGATTCTTGGCTTGGCAACGTTGGGTGTGTACCATCAATTGAATAAATCCTATTAGGTTGCTTATGTACTCTTGATAAGTGCTCGGTATTTGGTCGTACCCCAGCTTTTCTAATTCGTCCATTTCTATAACCAGCAAAAATCAATCCAGATTTTTGTCTCTTTGTATCTTCAAGCAATGTATACTCACTAGTGTCCAAGTACACATGATCATCTATATCCAAATAATCTCTAAGTATAACCTCTTGTTGAAATTCTAACTCTTCGAAAGTGAACTTCTGATTAAGTGTACCTACAAGAATAATCCTCTCTCGGTTTTGAGGTACTCCAAAATCCTTAGCATTAAGTACTTTCCATTCAACTTGATAACCTAAATTTTCAAGTGAGTCGATGATTATTCTAAGAGTTCTTCCTCCATCATGATGCTTCAAATGCTTAACATTTTCTAACAAAACAACCGATGGTTTTCGCTCTAAAACAATTCGTACTACATCGAAAAACAAGGTTCCACGTATATCTTCAAAACCTTTTTTGTGACCTGATATACTAAATGGCTGGCAAGGAAATCCAGCACATAAAATATCATGATCAGGTATTTGTCGCTCATCTATTAGCGTAATATCTCCATGAGGTAGTTCTCCATAATTAGCGAAATATGTATCACCGCAATATTTATTAACTTCAGATGAGAATACACATTCCATACCTAAAGATTCTAATGCTAGTCGGAAACCACCAATACCTGCGAACAAATCGATAAATCTAATTTTTCTCATATCTTTCTCCATTCTACTATTAACGATGATACATAAAATTGTACACACAATCAAGTAATTAAGCTCATTCTAGCACTTGATTTCCTTGACTTGATTAGTAGATGGAACATATTCTTAACCGAAATATTTTAAAGTGCATTTTGACATTTCAAACGTGATTTTCAACTACAGCTAGCACGTTTAATGATCTTTAGTTGTAGATATTCTAATAGGCATAAGACTCAGCAATCCATTACCGAACCAACTCAAACCACCGATTCAAATAATCAATCCGCATACCCCCATCTTGCCCAATATCACTCCCAAGCACCCCATCAACCTCAAAGAAGTCACAAGGACTATGGGCACTGGACCGCATTTCAGCAAAATGAACTGGCGTTCCGTTAATAGACAGACTCAAGTCCTGAATAATCCCCCGCTCAATCTCTCTAAAGCCACCAACACCGCCAACCTTAGACACTTCCTTGTCTATGTCCTCTATACCCACCTTGCCAATCAGTGGAGTGTTAAAGCTGGTCCTATTGGCTCCTGTGTCAAGACCGAAGCATAGATCATGCCCCTCTTTACTCTGCAGCTGGACCATAACGTAACCATCCATAAGAAGGTTCTTTTTCAACTCTGGTTTTAGTACTGGCTTACGAATTTCATACTGACCATTCTTGTAGTCCAGGTTCATATCAAGATACTTAATTAAGTCCCAACCAATAATCCCTTCTATCTTAATGGTCTCAATGGACGGGTCCGAAATGGTCAGGGCCTCTGTTGATAGTATAATAAATGGCGTATTCTCAGCCGAGAAGTTGCCCACTTGAATGCGATCAACTGTTCCAAAGGTTGTCTGTGTCTGCTCGTCAGTGGACGACTCCACAGTCAGCTTGTCCTCTTCCCTCACAACCACACCACATAGGTCTGCAGTTTCCTGGGAAAGCACACTGAGAAGGGCCCCTGTGTCCAGCCAGAAGGACTTGGCATGGCCGTTGATCACAACGTCCACAATGGGCGAACCAGAAATGGACAGCTTGAGCTGGTCCTTGTGGAGGTCTGCACCGTACTGTGGATTTCTCCCCTGAGTTTTCTCCAATTGAAGAGCAATGGCTCTGTAAGAAGCGTCAACGGCAACGTCTGCCGTCAGGCCTAGCTCAGCTATTTCCTGGAACCGGTCGTCCCAAAAGAGTTGTTGAAAGAGCAACTGGGCAGAGATCCCCTTAAGTTCTGCGTCTCCCTGTCCCTGGTAGACTGTTTTCAGATTTTTAATGCACCCGGCCTGGTCACCCTTCACCATGGCATCAATAGATGCTCTAAGGGCAAGCTGGTCTTGAGAAAGCCCTGCAGCTTCCATGTTTGTAACCTCTAGTCGTTTAATCTGTTCAATAAATGTTTGTCTTTCCATTCTTCCCCCTTGTTATTATGTATAATAGCCACTTTGCTAATAATGGTAAGGGGAATAAGAAGCACAGTCAATATAATCCATGGCACAGTAACCTATTTGTAGCAAAAACTTACATATCTGTGCCTTTCACATGACAAGTAAGAACCTTATGGCCCCTGAGCTTGCTGGCCAAGGCTTCTATACCTTCTGCCTTCCTCTCAAAATCGATTCTATTCTATACTTCACCAGGTCGATCATGACCTCTAAATGGTCCCTGCTTATATAAACCTCCACATCAAAGGCCACCATGGCCTCATACTGGGTACGCATGAGCTTGTCTACTACCTATATAAACCCTCTAGCCGGCCAACCATTTCCTTTGCTAAATGAGCTTTCAAATGGTCAAGGAGGTCACTTCCCTTGGTGGGTCCAATCACTTGAGACAGGTCGCCAAAGTCAAAGGGATTGTCGTACTGGGCCATGGCAGAGTGGTAGAGGGCGTATCCTTGGTCGTAGAGGGGAGACTGGCCTATGACCTCCTTGGTTTGGTTGTCCACAAGGAAGCCAAAGTTGCGCCAGTGGCGGTCTGTATTGTGGGTCAAGTAGTCCAGGAGCTGCATGTTGACCAGGGACCTTGCTATGTCTGCCCTGTCGTCAAAGATTTCCACCAGAGCCTCATAGGTCCACTGGTTGGGCTCCAGGTCCACCACGTAATGGACAGCCTCCACAAAGGAGGTGGCTTCACTTGTGAAATTTGGGCTCTTAGTGACTACATGCCCCGCGTATTGGCTTAAGTCCTGAGTGGCCATTGGAATACCTAAGAAGTCTCCAATGGCGACCACCATGCATTCCACAAAGGGTTCCCGTCCTGCATTGGCATAGCCAAAGGACCCACGTTTGACTAGAAAGGTGTTGCCCTCTTCTTTCACCCAGGCCTTGGCTAACATGCCCTGGGTTGTCATTTCTGGACTAATACCTGTCCGCTCTTGTCCCGACTCACCAAGTAGAAATAGGTCTGCCAGGCGCAGGTCCAAAGGATTGGTATAGGGGCTGATCCTAGACCAGGTTGCTTCGTCATGGGCTGATTTAATCCAGTAGCTGTCATTCAAACTAGTCCCCTTTCCTGTCAGCAAAAGGGGCCACCATTCTAGATAGTGGAGGTTCAGGTCATTCATAGCTTCCCTGCGAAACTCCCGTGCATCTGACATGAGTCGTGAAAAGAGGTAGACCATGAGCATGTCCCCTAGGTTGTTTTGGTTTCTTTTTAAGTAAGGAGGTAAATGGTTTGGAGAAATGAGGTCTACCAAGTCAAACAGGTAGCTTCCGCTACGCATGGTGCAGGCAAAACTTAGAACAGGGGTGTCCTTGTCCATTAAAAAGTATTTGTCCATGGGTCCCTCCTAGTCGATCAATAAGCGCAAACGGTGCTTCACACCTCTAATGATAAGCTCAAGACAAGCTTTGGAAACATAAAAGTCAATGTTCCACTTTTTCAGTTGGTCATATTCGTACCCTAACAGACCTTCAACATCCTCATACAAGTTTTCAAAGTACTTATATCTTTTCTCTTGCATGAAGGGCTTCACCTCATTTGCCCTTTGAGTCACCTGACTTGGGTCCTCCAGATAGGCCTCTATGGCATTAAAATGATAAAGAGCCTCGCCAAAGCCAAACAAGGGAGCTAGGGACAGCGCTTGGTTTGTGTCGTTGTCCACAAGTAAGCCAAACTTATCACTTCCACGGCTTTCATTACCCACAATGAAGTCAAGGACAAGCATGTCCTGGTAGCCCCTAAGAACCCTTTCATTGGCTTGATAGAGGTCTAAAAAAGCTTCCCGACCCTTTTTCTGCCCTAAACAAGCCAGGTCCATAAATGCTGGTCGGTAGCTGACTGCTTCAGAGGTGAAGTTCTTGCTTTTCAGGACTAGTCGCCCCTGGTAGGAAAGCATTACTTGTTCAACATGATCTACGCCAAGCCTCCTGGCCAACCGCCCTACGAGCAAGTCCATAAACAACTTGCCTGGACAGAGCTCTCCCCAAGAAGTTGCACCTTTGATTAAGTGGACACCCTGGTCATCTCGGAACCAGAACTTTGGGCTGGCTCCTCTCAGGGTGAAGTCCGGACTGAGTCCCACCGGCCTTCCCTGTGTCCTTTCCCAGAAAAACTGGTCTGCAACAAGAGGGTTTGGCCCATGCCTATATGGACTCACCTCAGCCCAGGTAATGGCCTCCCCCTCCTCCTTGGTCCAGTAACAGTCCGTCAAAGAGACACAGCGATTTGTAAACAGTAGAAACCACCAGACTGGATACTCAAAGCCATGGTAGTGGTAGACAAAATCTAAGTTCATACGGCCTAAATTTTGAGAACGGCCTGTGAAGAACACGTCAAGACCGCTCAAGTACTTGACTTTTGACTGGGAAATGACCTTTGGACAGAATACTGGGTCCAGTACTTGGAGCAGGTTCGATTCATAATGACTACGGGAATACTCAAGGGCAAACCGGGCTACAGGCCTGTCCTTGTGCATGAGTAAATGAACACGAGCCATTTAGACCTCCACTTCAATGACTTCCCGATAAAGAGCACTAAAATGCCCATCTAAGTCCGGTTGGTCCACATGCCAGTGGCCGAAAAACCAACGAAAGTGGTCATTACACTCGGACAAGCGCTCATGGAGGACTGTTAGATAGGTCTCAGTGGGGTCGTATTTGATGTCGAAGGTTGCAAAGTGGCTTGCGACCTCCTTGGGACAGGTATGGGTTAAGACCAGGTCAATGGATGCGCACCACCCTTCCATATTTTCTAGCCCCAGCTGCTGTTCTTCTTCTGATGGCGTCTCCTCAGGCCAGTAGTCCACGTAAGGGGTTCGCAGGTGTTTGTCTATGGACAGTGCGCCTCCCATGCAAAAGACTCTTTGACCACAGATTTCATAGACATGGCCTCTTTTTAAGTGGTAGACCTTGTTCGACACACGTCCCACTTGCCCTCCAAAGCCTTCCACAGACTCAAGCTCTGATAGTAAATGGTGGTTGTCATGGTTGCCGTCAATGAAGGCGATATGGGTAAAGGGCTGGTCCTCAAGAAAGTCTATAAGTTCTTGGTCTCGCTCTCCCCCGTCCCAGAGTATACCTGCGTCGCCTAGAATGATCAGGACAGAACCCTCCGGCATGTTCCCATAGTCTGAGAAGTTGGAAGGGTGTAGTCTGTCAAACAGCTCCAGGCTGCCATGGGTGTCTCCGCTGATAAATAGTCTTGGTTTGTTAGGCAATTTGTCCTCCTAAGAGTATGTGGATGATCCCATAACTAGCGAAAAGTAAGACCAGGTACGAGATCATGTGTTCAAGAATAAGGGTTACAAAGTCAATTGTGTTAGTATGGAGCGCATCCTTTAAATCTTCGAGTTCGTGAGGGTAGAAAACGACCATTTTCCCTGCCAGTATTACCAATGGAAGGACTGAGTAGACTTGTCGAATGTACATAGAGAGATTGGTCATGGTTTTGCCGGACTTACAAGTGTAGCAAAGGGGACGTCGTTGAAGTTTTCCAATTGAATAAGGTCCTCAAGCCCCTGTGGCATGAAGTCCACCCTTCCCAAGGGTGCCTGCATGATGTCTATTCTTCCTAGGTCTCTTTCGTAGATCTCATAAAGGCTTGGATAGTCAGGTGACGACTGGAAGGAGAGTTTCATATGGCCATATTCAAACTTGCCAATGAAATTGTTTTCTACAATGGTGGGCATACCCACTTTGGCTGTTCTTCGGTCATATTGCAGGTTTCCGTGTCTGTCATGGTAGGACTCTACTACCCGAGTGAAGTAGCCAAAGTCACCGCCTGATTTACGATTAATGAGACGGCCATGGTAGTCGTGGGGGACATATTGATCTACATCCTTGTTCCAGACGACCTTGCCAATATAGGTTAGAGAAGGAAACTTTGCTATTTCCTCAAAGGCTTTTAGGGTGCCTCTTTGCTTGCCTGAAAGGGTGCTGCTGGTTATCAGGCGGGCGTCTCTCCCTTCACTGTTCAATATGGAAAGTGCTTGGTTAAATCGTTTAATGGTGGCAATATGTGTTTTACATGCAGACTCGTCATACATATTGATAGTGGCAAAGTGGTCACTTCCAGTTTTGACCACCACGGTTTCTGTGTAGCGGTTGTTTGGGTAGGTTTTCAATAGTGGTTTGTCCATGTTTGTCCTCCTCAGTGTTGATCGTATAGCCAATGTAGCACAAACTCGAATCAGTGTAAAATATACTTTGTCCTATTTATGATCGTATTTTATATATTCTTAGTTCTTTTGATATTATTTGATTTTCATATGATATATCAATACCTCTCAATATGATATAATCAACCTAAGTCAACATATATTAAACTCTGGATTTCATATGACAATCTCGGATTCAAATAGAAAAGGAGAATCACCCATGGCTACACAAAAACTTGAAGAATTTTTTTCAAAAAAATTTGAAGATAAGACGCAAAAGAGCATCCACTACCCCAATGTCCTAGCAAAAACCATCACCTTGGTTACGAACATCGTTAAGGACGTGTCTGACGGACCAATGACCGAAACGGCTATTTATCTGGATTTATTGGAGGACAGCCTCCTGAGGAAAAACTTAGCTTCTTATGTTCGTGAAGACCAGGCACAAATCTTCAATCGTAAGCTCAGTGACAAATTGGATGCTGTTTGTAAATCAATCTGCCAGGAAGGGATCAGTCTCTACGGGGACCAGTTGGCGTCCTTCACGATGGACGACCTCTTTCAGACACCTCTATTTGAAGCCACTCACCTTGTTTTTACTCTGCTTAAGAAAGTGGACCCCAAGCGTTATGTACTTATTGAGGATGACCTGAAAAAGAGGCTCAAAAAGGAAAAGGTTGAGTTCACAACCTTTGAAATACTGGTCCTCTCTGCCCTCTCCGGTTATAAGTATCCAAGGAATGACCAAATGATTACGGATATCATTAGTGGCAATGCAGGTATTCTAGACCATGTCTACAGGGACTTCTATCTACTTGATAAGAAGACATTAGAGGAAGAGTTCGAAGAAATCCTGCATGAGCTAAGGGAGACTTATAAGGTTGAGGAAGACAACTTTTTTCACTACATCCACGTGCTGCCTGACCTCTTAGCCCGTGTGGTGAAAGGATATCCCCTCATGTCCTTTTGTTTTGATCAGAGGAAACATACACCCTTTGTTGTTTAGGGCAAAAAAGAAACCCAAGAGCGACATTATACGTCGTTCTTGTGTTTCGTATTGTGTTTAGTTAGCCTGTGACCTACCGCTCAACCGCATCTCCCAAAAGGGTTTCAAGTTCTTCAGCAATCAAACGAAAAGACTCATTCAAAGTCTCCGCTTCATAGCCCCCAACTCGGTTGGACTGGTCCCCTATGGTGAGGGTCAGGTAGGTGGACGCCCCATCGGAAATATCTGAGTTGTCGATCTTGTCCCCCATGTCCATGAGTCCGTTGCGAATGGCCAAGACCAGGAGGTTTTCCAGTTCCTCAGGATGAATGTGGTGGTAGATACGCCCGCTTCATCATACACTTCCTTGTGGAGTTGAGCCTGCCCACCGCTATTTACGGTGCCAATGATCCCCCGGTAGGGTTCCATGCTGGGGTAGTACTCGTAGGTTATGGAGAAATTCTTTGCCTATAGGTCCGCTTGCTAGGGTCCGATAGCCACGCCCTGCATGTACCAAAATCCGCTCAATAAAAGGGCTACATGAGCAATTACAAGTCCATTTTTACAAGTCATATGGCCACCTCCTCCATGTCAGAATATCCTAAGAAACCTTAAAAAGTGTTACAGTTTATACCCATGATTCAGCGGCCCTCTTCCCTTACCCAGGTCCATCTTGTCTGCAATGGCCCCAGTCAAATAAGCCTTGGCATTGCCAATACTGTGCTTGACGCTATAGCCCTTGGCCAGGTTACTGGCTATGGCTGAAGACAGGGTGCAACCGGTCCCGTGGGTGTTGGGGTTGTCGATCTTGGCACCTGTGAACCAGACTTCCTCGCCATTGGTATAAAGGAGGTCGTTGGCGTCTGTGTCCAGGTGGCCCCCTTTTATAAGGATATGGCCGTCATAGTAAGTATTGATCTTCTTGGCCGCTGCCACCATGTCCTCCCGGGTCTCAATGGTCATGCCTGAAAGGATTTCTGCCTCAGAAAGGTTTGGCGTAATGACCGTAGCCAGGGGAATCAGGTCACTGATCAGGGTAGAAACCGCGTCGTCGTCCAGCAACTTGGACCCGCTAGTAGAGACCATAACCGGGTCAACAACCACCGCTGCTGGTTTATGTTCTTTTAGCTTGGTCGCCAATGACTGGATAATGTCCACTGAAGACACCATTCCGATTTTCACAGCCCCAGGTTCTATGTCTGAGAAAACACAGTCGATCTGGTTTTCAATAAAGGCAGGCGTGCAGTTTTCGACCCCATATACGCCGGTAGTATTCTGGGCCGTCAGGGCCGTGATCACCGACATGCCATAACACTTATGGGCGGCAAAGGTCTTTAGGTCTGCCTGGATACCCGCCCCACCACTACAGTCAGAGCCGGCAATGGTCAAAACCTTGGGCATGTCATGTTGAACAAGACGGTCTGTCAACTGGCCCAGGGTGTGAGTCGCTTGTCTGCGGTCTTCCTGGCCCAAAATAGCTGACACAACCGCAATCCCGTCAACGCCTGAACCGGACAGTTCCATGACATTGTGGGCTCCAATGCCACCAATGGCTACCACAGGGACATCGACAGCTTGCGTAATGGCCTTCAACGTCTCAAAACCTACATGGGAAGCGTCCAACTTGGTGGAAGTGGTAAAGACTGCTCCTACCCCCAAGTAGTCTGCCCCCTCATCTACAGCCTTTTGGGCTTGTTCAACTGTCCGAACAGAAACCCCCAGGATCTTGTCTGGACCCAGTAGTTCACGGGCTTGAAGGGCCGACATGTCTCCCTGGCCAATGTGGACCCCGTCTGCGTCAATAGCCAGGGCCATGTCTACCCGGTCATTTATGACAAAGGGGATTTTGCGATCTTCGCAGAGGGCCTTGAAGGCCTGGCCATACTTCATAAAGTCCTGGTCACTGGCTTCTTTTTCCCGTAGTTGAAGGAAAGAGACTCCATTTGCTAGGGTTTCTTCCACATGGGAGACAAAGTCCTGGTAGCTGGACCAAGTCCGGTCGGTCACCAGATAGAGTTTCATGGCTTCTTTTAATGTAGCTTTATCGAACTTCAATGGCTGCTCCCCTCTCAAAAGCCTCGTAGGTCATGAGGCTAACACCGTCCATGAGGTAGCGTTTGAAAGAGCCTGTCCCTTCACCCATATCGGACACGATCTTGTGGGCCATCTCCCCTGCTATGCCCATAACCGATATGGCCGTTGCTGTGGCGTCCAGGACTTGGTCTGGGTTGGCCCCACAGAAGGTTCCAATGACACTGCCTGTCATACAGCCTGTACCCGTAATCCGGGACATCTTGGCATGGCCGTTGTGGACAGTTTTGACCCTTGTTCCGTCCGTTACTATATCAATGGGGCCAGTTACTGCAACCACACTATTAAACTTGACTGCCACCTTCTTGGCCAAGGCTATTGCCTCTTCTAGGGTGTCAGCTGAGATCATGTCCCCTTCTTGTACGTCGACACCACCAGCATTCTTGCAAGTGGTATACATGGCCTTGATTTCTGACATATTGCCCTTGATGACTGAAAATCGCACTTGGTCCGTCAGGGCCTCAACCGCTTGATTCCTTAACTTCGATGCGCCCATGCCCACTGGGTCTAGGACAACAGGTATTCCCTTGGCATTGGCTGTCTTGCCTGCCTCGATCATGGATGCAATGGTCCGCTTGTTGAGTGTCCCCACATTAATATAAAGGGATGAAGAAATGGAGACAATGTCCCCCACTTCCTCAATGTCGTCTGCCATGAGGGGTGACCCCCCAGCAGCTAATACAATATTGGCACAGTCATTTACGGTTACGTAGTTGGTGATGTTATGGACTAGGGGTGGGTTTTCTTGCAGGTTTTTAAAGATCGTTTCCATGGTCACTCTCCTTTATGGTTTCAAAACTCATATCCCAGAAATGCATTTCATGTTTGCAGGCTTCAAGGAAGATCTGGATGAGGCTTTCTTCCTCCTCTTGCGTCAAGTTGACGCAATACCGGTCGATCAGGTCGCAGGAGTCTTTGGAAAAGTCTTCGAAGGACTGGCCTGCATAACTTTCAATCCAGGGGTCATAATAGTGCCTTTGGGGCTCTGCTTGACTGGCCCAAATCGCCTGACGCTCCTTAAAGAGTTCCTTGCCAATGAACTCATAGGTCAGGGTACAGGGCAGGGCCGACATAAAGAGGGTCTTCATGTCCTTGGCCGGGGCAAAACTGAGCATGTAGTCCAGGTAGGCCCGGGTCACAGGGTGTTCAGGCATGGACTCGATCTTGTAGACGTCTAGGCCATAGTCGCTCAGGTAACGAATATGCATGTTGGTTTCCTCTGCCAGGACCACGCCAATGCAGGTATGTAGAAATTGAAGCTCCCGGATACCGTCACCTAGGAGAAAGGCATGAGCGTAAACCCTGCCGTAATCCTTGAGGTAGTGCGTATCTTGTACCAGGTAGTTTTTGAATTTTTCCCGGCAAAGACTTCCGTCAGCTAGGCCCCGGATAAAGGGATGGGCCATGTAGGCCTTGTAGTAGGCCTGGACCCGGGGGTCATTTACGAGTTTTTCAGAGAAGCCCATTGACCGCCCTCCTTTGCTTGGAAGTGCTTTAGGGGTAGAACCATAAGGATAATCAGGCTCAAAGTGGCTTCTACGCCGTAGCCTGTCACGTTGTAAATGGTGGAATACAGCCACTGGTTCATGCCTTCTGGGGCGAACTGGCCAAAGAAGATCTTGCCGGACAAAATGCTAAAGAAGGTGGACAGGACAATGGCCAGGAGGGCGCCGGAAAAAATCCGACCCTTGGTCTGAGCACCAAAGAGGCCTGTCAGGGAAATGGCCATCATGCCACCTAGATAGTCCAGGGGGATTTGCATGGGGAACATGGGGGGTGCGATCACGATTTTGGAAAGACCCACTACAATCCCGCAGACCAGGGCTTCTTCCATGCCGAAGGTCACAGCCAGGATCATCATGGGTAGAATAGACAAGAGGCTACAACCGCCACCTTGGGGGAATGGAACCAGTTTGATCATGTAAAGGACCAGGGTCAGTCCTGTGACTATGCCAATACGGGCCACTCTATTGGTGGTGAACTGGAAACCTCTGAGTTTTACGATGGTGACTGCCATGAGCAGTAGGGTTAGGATCACTGCAATACCTTGTGCGAACATTTTTTTCTCTCCTTTTCATACATTACCGAATGAATGTGGGAGAAAGGCAATAAAAAACACGCCTTCTGATCGGAAGACGTGTAAAAAAATCCAAAGCATGGCCCAGGGGTGGGCCGTCTTTATGTTTCCTACGCTGGCATTATCCAGATCAGGTCGAATGGTCTGAAGATCAATCTTCACTCTCAGCCGTTTGCAACAGCTCCCATGTTCGTCATTATTATAGGGTATTATTTTGGCTCACGCAAGGCCTTAACCCTGTATTTTTCAAGGAAAAGTCGATTGTTAACCAAGTATGGGAAGAAAAATAACAATTATTGACCCTGATTTATCATTTCGTGGCACAAAGTAACCTTTTCTATGATACAATTCAACTGTTACAAGGCAACAAAAACAAACATTTGGAGGGTATTTTATGACCACGAACAAAAAAGGTTGGATTGTTGTACTGGCCGGTACAGGAATCAACCTAGCTTTCGGCGTGCTTTACGCATGGAGTATTTTCGCCGGACAGCTTCAGGACTCACTTGGTTGGAGCAAAACAGAATCATCTCTACCTTACACAGTAGCAATCGTAATGTTTGCGCTAATGATGATTCCTGCAGGACGTTTGCAGGACAAAATTGGCCCACGCTGGGTAGCTACTATTGGTGGTGTTCTCATCGGTGCAGGTTGTATCCTAGCAGGATATTTAACTAGCTTATGGGGTCTTGTATTCTCCTTTGGTATCCTAGCCGGTTCCGGTATCGGACTTGGCTATGCGTCTACTACGCCACCGGCAGTAAAATGGTTCCCGCCTCAGAAAAAGGGACTCATTACCGGTATCGTAGTTGGTGGCTTCGGTTTGGCCTCTCTTTACATCGTGCCACTATCTAAGTTCCTTCTTGCTGAATACGGGGTGTTCACATCTTTCAAAATCTTGGGTGTGCTATTCCTTTGTATGACAGTGCCTCTAGCACAACTTGTGCGTAACCCAGACAAGCCTGTTGCGGCTCCTGCGGCGGCTGCGAAGAAGTCCACAGGGAATGATCTGACGTTCAAGGAAATGCTGAAGACGAAAGAATTCTACATGCTATGGTTCATGTTCTTCGCTGGTGCGACTGGTGGTCTAATGACTATTGGTGGCCTAAAGACAATCGTTAAAACGATTCTTGGCGGAGAAGCTGCATTCCAGCTGGTTGCATTTGCTGCGATTGCAAACGCCCTTGGTCGCCCAATGGCAGGCGTCATTTCTGAAAAGCTTGGTCGAGGCAAGACCATGACATTGTTGTACCTCCTTCAAGCAGGTGCACTCTTCATGTTCAATAGCCTGACAGGTTTTGTTCCAGTTTTCGCTGCTGCTTGCGTAATTTACTTCGCATACGGCTCCATGCTATCCGTATTCCCATCGGCTTGTGGCGACAACTACGGTACCAAGAACCTAGGTCTAAACTACGGTATCCTATTCTCCGCTTGGGGTGTGGGTGGCGTTGTTGGTCCTATGCTTGGCGGACAAATCGCCGATGCAACAGGTTCCTACGAACTTGCTTTCATGATCGCAGCTGGTATTCTAGTGGTTGCGGCTGGCGTTGGTTTTGTGATCAAGCCTTACCAGCACAAGGTAGCTGCTAAGCAGCAAACGGCTTAATCAAGTAAGAATCATCATGCTTAGATAACAAAAACCCCTTGGTCTCAGGCAACTGAGTGTCAAGGGGTTTGTTTTATGCCTATTTTCATGGGAGTAATAGAAATTTAAGGAATTCCTGTTATACTTTTAGAAAAAGTGTGTTTTAGGGGGAAGCATGAAAAAGAGACTGATCCACAATACCATTTGGCTGGTTATTATTTGCGGCTTTTTTACCTTTTTACACAGGGCGGGTGCCTTTGGCTTAAACGGTGAACTTGAGCCAGTCCACCTCCTCTTCTACGTTCTACTAACCTCAGCCTATAAAAGGTCTAGCATGACCATTCGAGAAGTCGACAAGTGGCACCTTGGAGAATTGTTTGTCCTGTTTACAGTTGTTTACCTCTACATCGTGACAGGAATAACTCTTGTCCAGGCCGCCTATTTCTTTGCCATGGCTTTTCCTATAATGTTTATAACCGTGCGGATGGACGCCTTCCAAAACCTAGGGACCATTCGGGGTTGGTGGTTTTGGATTCTCTCATTACTGTCCTTTGGCCTCCTCTTTTACGTGATTTTAGTGGACACCAAGGACAACTACCTCCTCCACTTTGCCGTTAGCCTGGTCCAATGTGCTTACATGGTAGGTCTTGGGAAGGTCTACGCAATACTGGAGGATAAGTTCCCCAGTGTGATTGGAGGTCAGAATGAATAAACGATTTATGGTCAACCTGGCCTGGTTCCTTGTCATAGGCATTTTACTTTGGATTTTCAAGGACACAGCAGAGACTAGAAACTATGACTCTGGGTCAATCTTTATGTTCCACTTCATCGCCCTGATCTCAACTTCCTACAAGAGAATGGGCGTATTCGCCCAAGCCCATGACACCTTGTACATTGGTGAAGCCTTTATGATCGCCACTGCTGTTTATATGACCATCATTGGCTTTCACTACTTGTTCGCCACCTTTTATGTCCTCTTCGCCCTTTGCTATTCGGCAATTACTATACGGACAGACCGCTTCGCCCTGATGCGCTCTATCAAAGGTTATTTGCTTTTTTTACTGGGCCTCCTTCCCCTAGGTGTCTTGTATTACGTCCTCACACATGGCTTGGAGCATGACTTCTTTATTCAGTTCGGAGTCTTGGCCCTTAATTGTGTGTATGTAATCGTTCTTGACAAGAAGTTCGCAACTAAAAAACACCCCGCCGTTGAATGATGGCTGGGTCTTGTCTATATCCACTTTATCTCTAAGTCAAGACTTATTTCGTAAAATACTTACATCCGACATATAGGATGCCCATGGAGGGGTTGCCGTACCTTCTCCATGGGCTTTTTTTGAACAGCTTCACATTTATTATTTCTAAGCGACACTATGCTTATTCTACAATTTCAATACGACTAGACTTGACCAAGTCTCTATTTAACCAGACAACAAGACTTGTCCCCTCAAGCCCCTGGCGGTAATCTTGGCCTTGCACCAGTTCCTTTCCGTCAAGTAAAACGGTATCTGCTTCCTTTTCCCCCCAGTTATGGATCACAAACACGGGCTTTATAGCTACTCGATCTTCGCTGGCTTCCAGAAGTCCTACAAAATCACCTGATCCATGACGACTTATTTGGTAGGCTCTTTCTATCTTGGAGTGTCCTCCTTCAATAGCCGAAAAACGAGTCCCTTCCAAGTTCAAGGCGACTGGATCAATCCAACTGGCTGCAAGATCAACCAAGTCCCTCATGGGTGCATCCGCATAGGTAAATCCTTCTAGGTAGACCTGGGAGACAAAGTTGTCTTCCTTTTCAAAATGAGTCCAGTTGACTAAGTGTCCCAGGGCTGTCACGTGGTCCCTACCAAACTCCGTCCAAGTCTGGAAGGGCGTTGGGGTAGTCTCCGGTTGGTAGGGACGGATGGTCGCATCTTCTGCGAGGCCTATGACATAGGGTTGCCACTGAGACTTGAGGTTGACCCGCATGATATTGGAGGTGTCCAGGTCTCCAAAGTTCTTGGGGTAGGGGTCAAAGTAAATGTCCGCCACCTGCCCCTCCATGTTGGCTAGGGTCAGGGCCGTAGTGTGAATGGTGTCCAGTGGTTTTTACGCCATTATAGTTCCAGACAATGGCCTCGGCGAACTCGTGGACCACCTTGGGCGGTGTCCGATCATACCCAAAGGGCCGTGAGGTCTGGGCTAGACCGGTATAGATTTTGGCATACCGGGTACGGCTGGCGTCGGGATAAATGAAGAAGGTTTCTTCTACCCAGTCCCCATAACCGTCGCCGAATGGTGCTCTGCTGTATATGTCTTTATGGGCTAAGACAGGCGGTTTCCCTTCCCGCGGGGCCACCAGGGCAGACCGCCATTTGACCTTTATACGAGCCTCATTGGCGCTTTCGATCCACATGGAGGTGTAGCGGTTTTGAAAGTCCCCCCATACTTCAAAGGACCCTCCAATGCCCGTTTCAGGGTCGTAAGTCTCCCCGTAACCATTGGAAAACTCGATATTATTTTCGGTTACAAGGACAGGTTTACCCGGTGGGCAGAAACGCATTTGCAGGTCTTTGTATATGGAGTCAAAGTGGACCTCCACCTGGGCTGGGAAGGGGCCAAAGTCTCCGATGTTTTTTATTCGTTCTTCGGGATCGTCATTACCTAAGGCTAAAAATCCCTGTTCAATTTGTTGGCTTCCTTGGGCTTCTGTTTCGATTTGCTTCACATGACCCTCGCTGGTCGCACTTAAGGCTATGAGTGTAGATAGTAGGCAAATCCCTATTATTTTTATCATTGTGTTCTCCTATTTTTGAGGTGTCTTCCTTTTTGTGATGTCTTCTTATAAGGATATACGACAAGAACCTTTGTTTTAGGGTACTTTTTGAAGCTTATTAATTATGGCTTGTAGACGCAGGTATTGCAAAAATGGAAAAAGAAAAACGCAGTCACGATTGTAACTGCGTTCTCTAGCTATCAGAGCTTAAAGTGCATATGATTCATTTCTAGGGATATTACTTGTTCGCCTTGTCTCCCCTAGCCCAGTGCCCCCAACACTCGGTTATGATCTTTCGAGCTGCAAAAACCGAGGTCAAGGCAGGGTCGAGGTCAGGTGCCACTTCGACCATGTCAAAACCAATCACAGGGAGTTGAAAGAGTCCCCGTAACAAGTCCAGTAACTCTCGGGAGGTCAGGCCCCCAAACTGCGGCGTTCCAGTACCGGCTGCATATGCGGGATCTAGGCAGTCAATGTCTATGGTTATGTATACACGGCTGAACTTGGACATGGCTCTGACTACGGTGTCCACGACAGCCTGGGTCCCCATTTCACCATACCGACGGGCGTTGATCACCTGGATGTCATTGGCCTCCATAAAGGCATATTCGTCTGGTTCAATGGACCGGATACCTATAAAAAAGAGGTTGCCGGTGCCAGATACATGGTCCAGTTCCAAGGCCCTTCTTTGGGTTGACCCATGGGAGAGCTTGTCCCCCGTCAGGGTGTCACACAAGTCAAAGTGGGCGTCAATGTGGATAATGCCGAAGTCCTCGTCCACCCCCTGGTTAATGCCTTGTAGGACTGGGATGGCAATCGAATGGTCTCCCCCCAGAACCGTAAAT
>CAYFHQ010000030.1:0-35290 GCA_964342805.1 uncultured Peptostreptococcaceae bacterium
ATGATTGCTCATCTCGGTTGTTCTATACTGTTCAATTTTCAAGGATCAGTTTGTCCCAAATCGCTGTGCTATACTGCTCTCAGCGACTGTTACATGTTATCATTTTGCTTGGTTTGTGTCAAGCGCAATTTTAACTTTATTTTCGTCTGCTCCGTAGCAACCCTGGCGGCTGTTCCGTGGCGACTTGATAATATTAGCATCCCCTGAAAGCTGGGTCAATACCTTTTTTGAAGTTTTTTTGCACTCATAAAAAGTCAGTCAATTTCAACTATTCTAGCCACTATTTACGGATTTTTCCCTTCATTATATAGACAGATGAAAAACACAAAAAACAGTGGTCTCGTCCATAACTGGACGAGACCACTAAGACCATTTACGTTCCTTATATACGGGTAAAGACATCCCTGCTTCTGCCTGATCTATTCTTTTAGACCACCGATCAAGTCATGGATATCGCCCATTTGATTTTGATTCATGTAGGCAATTAACCCTTCAAGGGCTTCTTCTGTGGCCAGGGGATTCCTAAAGTTTGCTGTGCCCAGGGCTACTGCACTTGCACCTGCCAGTAAAAACTCTACTGTGTCCTCCCAATTGGATATCCCGCCCATGCCCAGCACCGGAATATCTACACTTTGGGCTACCTCATAAACCATTCGCAGGGCAACGGGTTTCACCGCAGGTCCCGACACCCCACCTATCTTTCTATCAATAACTGGCTTTCGTCTGTGTATGTCAATGGCCATCCCAGTCAAGGTGTTAATGAGGGAAAGTGCGTCTGCCCCTTCCTCCTCAGCAGCCTTTGCCGTGGTGCGGATGTCTGTAACATTCGGGCTTAGTTTCACAATCAAATGCTTGTCTGTGGACTTTCTCACCGCCCGTACAACTTCTCTAACCATGGCAGGGTCGGTTCCGAATGCCATTCCCCCACATTTTACATTGGGACAAGAGATATTGAGTTCTAAGGAGTCTACATCTGCCTGACTAATAACCTTGGCAATCTCGCAGTACTCTTCTATGGTATTACCATTGATGTTGGCAATGATTTTGGTTTGGAACTGACGGATAAAGTCAATTTCTTCTTCTATAAACTTATGAACACCAGGATTCTGCAAGCCCACAGAGTTGATCATCCCCATGGGGGTCTCCGCCATGCGCACGCCTGGATTCCCTTTACGGGGTTCTAGGGTAAGGCCCTTAACGGATATAGCGCCGATCTTGTTCAGGTCAACAAAGTCTGCATACTCCCGGCCGAAACCAAATGTACCAGAGGCCACAGTGATTGGATTATGGAGGGTTAGTCCATTGAGGTCTACTGTCAAGTTGGGCTGCTTAAGATGCTTCATCAAATGTCACCTCGTCTCCATAGAATACTGGTCCTTCCGTACAAGTTCGAATATAGTCCCCACCCTTGGTTGCGCAAGTGCACACCAGACAGGCCCCTACCCCGCAGGCCATGTTTCTTTCCGTGGAAAGCTGGACAGGAATTCCCAAAGACTCACAATCCACCTGGATACAGTGGAGCATGGCTTCTGGGCCGCAGGCATAGACCATGTCATAAGCACCCGTCTTTAAGGCTTCATGTAGGAATTGGGTTGCATAGCCCATGTGCTGGGCAGGTCCATTTTCAGACACGGCAATCAGGTTGTTGGTATACTGGCCAAACTGGTCCAAGCCGTAGGGCTGGTCTCGGTAGCCCAGCATGGTTCTCACATTGGACTGGCCTTGGTCTTCCAGTTCTTTTAGCAGCTGAACCAGGGGAGCAATGCCGATCCCTCCACCGATTACCAAGGCTTTCTTGTCTCCCTCAACAGTAAAGCCATTGCCCAAGGGGCCCATAATACTCATGGTCTCCCCCTCACGCATGTCAGCCAGTTCCTGGGTACCCTTACCCAGAACCTTTACCATGAAGACGATCTCCTCTTGATTGGCTTCACAAACAGAGATGGGTCGACGGACCAGTTTTTCACTTCCACGACTGGGCATGATTCCATAAAACTGTCCCGCTGCAATCTCCACATCTGGCATGGGGTTGGACACCGTCAGCCGAACCACGTCACCAGCGATCCGTTCTTTTTTAAGAATCCACGCATCTTTTACGTATTTTTTCATTGCTCCTCCTACCCGTCTCGCCTATTTCCAATATGCTTTGCCGGCAGCTTCCAGGGCGCCGTTAATGTCTGCATTCATTTCTACCACTGCCTGTCGGGCTGCTTGTCTGAAGTCGCCACCCCGCTTTTGGTAGGCAAAGATGATGCCTCTTGAGGAGTTGACCAGGGCACCCAAACCCTTCTGGTCAAAACCACCCACCACGTCTGCGCCACCGCCACCCTGGGCGCCGTAGCCTGGGATCAGGAAGAAGCCATGGGGAATCTCACTTCGTAGTTGGGTCAGTTCCGATGGGTGGGTTGCACCAACCACTGCGCCCACTGGGCTGTAGCCTGTCTCGTCCTTACAGTCCGCCCCCCACTCTGTGACCAGGCTAGCCACGCGGCTGTAGAGGTTTGCACCTTCCACGTCTCTGTCTTGCAGTTGCGATGAGGAAGGGTTGGAGGTTTTCACTAGGATGAAGAGCCCCTTGCCCGCTTCCCGTGCGTACTGGAGGAAGGGCTCAATGCCGTCCACACCCAGGTAGGGGTTGATGGTAATGCTGTCTGTAGGAATGACTTCGAAGTGGGCCTTGGCATAGGCAACCGATGTGGAGCCGATGTCTCCCCGCTTAATATCACCGATCACGTAGAAGCCCTTTTCCTGGGCATAGGCCACCGTCTCTGCGTAAGCCTTATAGCCTGCCACACCCAGGGCTTCATAGAAGGCAATCTGGGGTTTGACTGCAGGTACCAGGTCATGAACCGCGTCGATAATCCCCTTGTTAAAGGCCAAGAAGGCTTCTGCAGCCGCTTCCAGGGTAAACTGGTCGTCCAGCTTGTAAAAGGCCCTGATTTCTCCTGGTAGTTGGTCTACCCTTGGGTCTAGGCCCACGACTACTGCACTCTTTTTTTCTTTGATCTTTTCAATCAATTTACGCATGGATGTGTCCCCCTTGTAATTTATGTTCTCCATTTACCCATGTATCTGTCACTTTTCCATAGAAGGTCATGCCTTCAAATGGCGTATTCTTTCCTTTTGATACGAAGGCCTCTCCCTTGACCGTCCACTTGGCATGGGGGTCAAGGAGGACCAGGTTAGCTGGCTTGCCCAGGTCCAGGTTGCCCGCTTCGATGCCAAACCGCTTGGCAGGAGCGTAGGTCATCAATTTGATCAGATGCGCTTCAGAGATATGTCCCCTTCTCACCAGGGCTGTGTAGGCCACTGCGAAGGATGTCTCCAGGCCTGTAAAGCCATAGCTGGAGGTTTCGTAGCTGTCTTGCTTGGTGTGCATCTCGTGGGGGGCGTGGTCTGTGGCGATCATTTCAATGGTCCCCTCCTGTATGGCCTGGATGACCGCCTGGCGGTCGGCCTGGGACCGGATGGGTGGGTTGACCTTGAAGCGACCTGCTCCAGCGTCAATTCCGTCTTCCCCATGGGCCAAAGCAATATGGTGGGGGGTGACTTCGCAGGACACATCAATTCCTTTTACCCTGGCTTCCTTGATGGCCTTTAGGGCTTCCTTGGTACTTACATGGCCCACGTGGAGGGCGCCGCCGGTCTTCTCAGCCAGGCGGATGTCCCTTACTACCACGTCGGACTCTGCCGTGTTGGGGGCTGGTCGGTCTTTGATATGAGCGGTCACGTCGTGGTCCTCACTGTGGGTGGTTACGATCCGTCCATAGCTTTTGGCTACTAAAAAAGCGTTCTCCATGAGTGTGTCATCCATTGTGGTGTGGCCGTCGTCGGTAAAGGCAATGGCTCCGGCCTTGCCCATGGCTTGCATTTGGGCTTGTTCCTTGCCTGCCAGCCCCATGGTAATGGCTCCTGTTGGATGTACTCTGATTAACGCTTTGTTCTCGATCCGTTCTAATAGATCCTCATATTTAGTTAGGGTGTCCATGGTTGGACGGGTATTGGGCATGGCTACCAGGTCGGAAAAACCACCCTTTAGGCCTGCCCTTGTGCCTGAAATCAAGTCTTCCTTGTCTTCGAAGCCCGGTTCTCTCAGGTGTACGTGGGTGTCCACAAAAGCCGGAGTGACCCACTTGTCTGTGGCGTCAATGACTTGGTCAAATCCTGTGGGTTCAAGGGAGCCGATCTTTGTTATTATGCCATTTTCAATGGCCAGGTCTGTAATCTTGTCTACAACGGCCTTGGGATCGATCACTCGACCACCTTTGATCAGTATCTTCATGGTAAACCTCCTCACTCCATGGTGCCTTTTGTCTTCTTATTCGCCTGCTAAGAGGCGTCTGAATCGCCAGCTTTTTGGCAAAATAAAAGCCCCTGCAGTTTGCAGAGGCTGATTGTCATCACAAGCAGACGGACGCTGGGTACACTGGTCCCGCTTCCATCTGCTCAGCCTTGCCGGTCTCTCGTACCGTCGTTAAAGGCGTTCTTATCAGTTTGGACATACAATATCATGGAGGTATGGACCTGTCAAGTCGTCCTGGGGCAAAAAAATTGAAGGTTGGGGAAATGAGAGTTGACGCTGGGGCGCATCTAAGGAAGGGATGTTTTGGGGGTGGAAGATTTCAATTTCGTCATGGTTTTCTGCTTGCCCCCCTTTTGGTTTTGTGTTACGATGAGTCAAACGAACAGCAACTTGCTTGCTACCTTTAACTTGGCCCGAGAGGCCGAGAAGGTGTATGTGTACGTAGTTTATCGTATGCCTTCTTTCCTATGTGAAGAAGGCATTTTTTATACACCTTTTAACTTGATTCTGTGAGATCAAAAAAGGAGGAACAGAACATGAAAGACATTCGTCACCTCATTGAGCCAGAGGACCTATCGGTGGAAGAAATCCATGACTTGGTTGATCTAGGCCTGAAAATGCACAAGAATCCAGCGGACTATGCTGAGGTCTGTAAAGGACAGATTCTTGCGTCTCTATTCTTCGAACCATCCACTCGTACCAAATTCAGCTTTGACAGTGCCATGATGCGCCTGGGCGGAAACGTGATCGGCTTTGCCGACGCCAACGTGACGTCTGCCAAAAAGGGCGAGTCCCTGGCGGATACTATCCGAGTGATGGGCTTCTACTCAGACATCATTGTCATGCGCCATCCAAGAGAAGGTGCACCCAAGCTAGCCTCTCACTACTGTGAAGTGCCGATTATCAACGGCGGCGACGGTGGCCACCAGCACCCCACACAAACCCTAACTGACCTTATTACCATCCAGCGATTTAAAGGCAAACTGGACGGCCATACCGTGGCCTTCTGTGGTGACCTTAAATACGGTCGTACGGTCCACTCATTGATCCGGACCCTGGCCCGAATGGGAACCAAGAAATTCATTTTGGTTTCTCCAGAAGAACTCCAGCTCCCTAGCGCCATAAAGCGTCAGCTGACGACTAAGTACGGCGTTGAGCTACAAGAGGTAAAGTATGTGGAGGACGTGATCGAGGAGATCGACATTCTCTACATGACTCGGATTCAGAAGGAACGTTTCTTCAATGAAGAAGACTACCTGAAGCTGAAGAACTCTTATATCTTTACGGCCAATAAACTGAAGACAGCCAAGAAGGACATGATCATCATGCACCCCCTACCACGGGTCAATGAGATTGCCTACGATGTGGACACTGATCCCCGGGCGGTGTACTTCGAACAGTCCCGCATGGGCGTGTATGTACGAATGGCGTTGATTACCAAGTTGCTGGAGGTGGGCCCATATGCTAGAGGTTAAGGGAATTGAAAACGGAATTGTACTGGATCACATTACGGCAGGCAAGGGCATTAAGGTATTTAACAAGCTCTTCTCTGACCAGACAGACTACCCAGTGGTACTGGTTATGAATGTCCAGTCCAATGTACAGGGCCGCAAGGACATTATAAAGATTGAAAACCGATTCGACGTGGATCTGGATGCCCTGGGTCTGATCGATGAAAATATCGTAGTCAACGTTATTCGGGAAGGTAAGCTGTCGGAGAAGAAGACGGTTTCCATTCCAAAGAAGGTCACAGGCCTCTTTGATTGTAAGAACCCCCGCTGCATTACCAACCATGATGTCTACTGCTCACCGGAGTTCGACCTAATCGGGTCCAACGGTGAACTGGAATACGCTTGTAGCTACTGTGAGGAAATCACAAAGTTCAAGCTTTAAATTGCAAACCTCTTAATACAAATCATACATTTACCCAGATGAATGGCCGGCTTATGCCGGTCATTTGTCATATTGAAACCCTCCAAATTTCCAATTTGGCGCGGTTTCAATACTCCGATTATCACCGTCAGGTGATTATCGTGAGTTACCTTTTGACTTGAAAGCCAGCAATGTAGTCCGAGGGCGTTTTCAGTAGTCTAAAAGCCTCCAGATCCAAAGATCTAGAGGCTTTATAAGTGCTGATTCAAATTGAAAATTAGAATTTAATAACGCCAACTAAGTTTAGAATGACAATTAAGATCGCTATAGGAGCAACTACACGTGTTAGCCACAGGAAGATGTTGAACCACTTTGCAGACACAAGGCCACCATTTGTAACTTCGTCTTCCAGGTCCTTAGGCTGCATACCCCAACCTACGAATAGGGCGATGAAGAAACCGCCAATTGGTAGCATGTGGTCGGACAGGGTGATCATCCAATCGAAGAAGCCAAGCGGCTCGCCGATAACCCAAGGTAGTTTGAAACCAGACCATACACCATTGGTTAGGGACTCGATAGCACCTAGGATAGTGATGATACCAGTTGCTGTCCATGTAGCTTTTGCACGGTTCATCTTTAGGTCTTCTGTGAAGTAAGCAACAACTACTTCCAGGATGGAAACGGAAGACGTTAGGGCTGCAACTGTTAGAAGAACGAAGAATAGAATACCGAAGATATATCCACCAGGCATCTGGTTGAATACGTTAGGTAGCGTGATGAAAACAAGACCAGGACCCGCGCCAGGCTCGATGCCAAATGCGAATACTGCTGGGAAGATAGCTAGGCCTGCAAGTAGGGCGATCGCTGTATCGGCGATGGTTACTTGAAGGGCTGTCTCACCAAGGTTTTCTTTCTTACCAATGTAAGAACCATACGTGATCATGGTACCCATACCTAGGGATAGCGAGAAGAATGCGTGACCTAGAGCGGACATGATCGCTTCGCCTGAAAGCTTGCTAAAGTCAGGTGCGAAGAGGAACTTTAGACCTTCGCTTGCGCCTGGAAGTGTGATGGCACGAACGTCAAGAATGATGATGATGACTAGAAGTAGTGGCATGAGGATCTTTGTATATCTCTCAATACCGTCTTTTACACCACCAAGGATAACGCCAGCAGTGATAATCATAAAGATTACCTGCCAGATGATCGGACGGATAGGATCAGAGATCATACCACCGAACATGGCGCCCAGCTGATCAGGTGTTTGACCTGAGAAGGCACCCATGATTGCACGGAATACATAATCCATTGTCCAGCCAGCAACTACGCCGTAGAACGAAAGGATGATAAATGCCGCTGCAAATCCCAACCAACCAGTGAAGTACCAAGGCGTGTTCGGTCGAAGTTTCTTAAATGAACCGATAGCATTCGCCTGAGCACGACGACCAATCAAGAATTCGGATAGCATAACTGGCAAACCGATCAATGCAATACAAACCAGATAAACAAGAATGAATGCTGCACCACCATATACCCCTGTGATGTAAGGGAATTTCCAGATGTTGCCTAGACCAATTGCAGATCCAGCTGCCGCTGCTATGATACCGAGTCTCGACGAAAAGCCGTCACGTTGAACGTTATTGTTCTCCATGAATTTTTCCCCCTTAAGAAAAATATATACTCAGATGGCCAACCCATCCGAATAGCCCCATTATGTGTGAAATGGCCTATTTGTTACACCCTCGTAACATTTCACAACGATAATTTCGTCAATGATAGCATAATTATGAACCGCTTACAACAGATTTATACATAAAATAAAAGTGATACACTTGTTAATAATGTATCAAAGTTCTGCTGTACCCCCGCAATTCAGTAATGAAAACGCTATCACTAACTTTTTTGTAACCCTTATTAAAATATTAGCATAAGGTGAATATTTTTTCAACATTGTTATGTTAATATTGCCAATTGTCTGAATACTATTCTTTTGCTTGTGTCATTTCTGAAACAATTAAACACCCCTGGACCGCCACTAAATGACGATCCAAGGGTGCTTGGTCTACTTCATATCAAATTTAATCGGTTGGCTTGGCGTACTTGCCAATGAGCATTTCTGCACACTTCAACCCGTCAACCGCAGAGGACATAATGCCTCCAGCATACCCTGCCCCTTCTCCGCACGGGTAGAGGCCCGGGGAATTGGTGCTTTCCAAGGTCTCTTGGTCACGGAGAATGCGGATAGGTGAAGACGTTCGTGTTTCTATTCCTGTGAGGACGGCGTCTGGGCGGTCAAAGCCCTTTAGTTTACGACCCATCCCCACCAGGCCCTCAGCCAGGGCGTCACCAATAAAGTTAGGGAGGATGTCTCGCAGATTGCACCAGCTAATACCGGGCTGATAGGAAGGTGATATATCACCGGCTTGTGTGGTGGTCTGTCCCGCAAGAAAGTCCACCAGCAACTGGGCAGGTGCCTGGTAGTTTTCCCCGCCCGCTTGGTAGGCCTTTTGCTCTAGGTCTCTCTGGAAGTACATACCTGCCAGGGGGTGGGCATTGTCAAAGTCCTTGGGTTGAACAGAGACCAAGACTGCACTATTGGCATTGACCTGGTCACGGGCATGTTCACTCATGCCATTGGTTACCACGCCTCCGATTTCAGAACTGGACGCGACCACCATGCCGCCGGGACACATGCAGAAAGTATAGACCCCGCGGTCGTCAGCGGTTTGGTAGGTCACCTGGTACTCTGCTGCCCCCAATCGGTCTGGCCGCTCGTCAGTTTTGTACTGGACCTGGTCGATCATGACCTGGGGATGCTCAATACGGACGCCCACAGCAAAGGGCTTGGCCGCAATGGCGATGTCTTGGTCATGGAGCATTTCAAAGGTGTCCCGGGCACTATGGCCAATGGCTAGGACAAGGGCTCCTGTTTCAAGAAGGGTCCCGTCCCCCAGGGTCACAGACTTGACCCCACCTTGGTCGTCCCGATTGATCCGGTCCACCCGGGTATTAAAGCGTACGTCCCCACCCAGGGAGATGATCTTTTCCCGGATGGTCACAACTGTCGGTTTGAGCAGGTCTGTTCCTACATGGGGCTTGTTCATGTACATGATTTCCTCAGGTGCTCCTGCGGCCACCAATTCCTCAAGGACCTTGCGACACCGAGGGTCCTTGATCCGTGTGGTCAGCTTGCCGTCAGAAAAAGCACCCGCTCCCCCTTCACCAAACTGGACATTGGACTCTGGATTCAGGGGGCCTCCCTGCCAAAAAGCATCCACAGACTGAGTACGCTCAGCAACAGCTTGCCCTCTGTCCAGGAGAATGGGCCGGTAGCCTTCTTGGGCCAAGAGCAGGGCTGCGAACAAACCTGCTGGTCCTGCCCCAATCACCACTGGCCGTCCCGTCAGGTTCTGGCTTCCATAGTTCGGTGGTTGATAGGTATAGTCCGGAGACTTACTTAACTGTTTATGCTTCCGGGGGAGCTTCTTCCCCTCCCTAGCAGTAAAGTCCACGGTATAGACAAAACGCATTTTTCCCTTACGTCCATCAAATGACTCCCTAAAGATGCGGAAGTGCCCAATATCACTTTCAGCAATCCCCAACGTTCTGGCCACCTTGGTCTTGAGCTTTTCGATGGGTTCGTCCATGCCCAAGGACACTTGACTCATTCGGATCATGATATTTCCTTTCTTATATAAGAGCATGGCTGCCACGCCGGACACGGTTGCCATGCATACATTTCTAGTCAGGGTGGATCTACCACAGCTTCATAAAGCGGCAACTCATCCAAAATCCCTTGTTTGACAGAACAAAAGCCATAGCCTACCCCTTAGGGATAAGCCATGGCTTAGTTAGTATATCGAATGTGTCCGGCAATTACAAGCTACTTGTCTGGAAACCAAATGGCTAGCTCCCGAGCTGCGTCTGCCGGGTCAGCTGACCCATGAACGGCATTGCGTTGAACGTCGGTACCGTACAAAAAGCGGATCGTCCCCGCATCTGCCTTGGCGGGATTGGTTCGTCCATTGATTTGCCGAACCCGCTCAATGGCCTTCTCACCTGACAGGTGGATGGCTAGAACCTTGCCACTGGCCATGAAGTCTACCAGGCTAGGGTAGAAGGACCGACCTACGTGTTCTGCGTAGTGGCGTTCCAGGATTTCAGTAGTTGGTATTGTTACATAACAGTTTTGGATTTTGAGACCGTTATCTTCATATAAAGAAAGAATGCGGCCCACAAGACCCTTTTCAAATGCGTCCGGCTTTATGAGTACCAAAGTATGTTCCATATGCTCCCCCTTCTCGGGCGGGGTGGATTATTCTTCTGTCTTTGGCTCTTGGGGGGGTTCCTCTTCCAATTTCCGAAGGACGTCTTTCCACTCGACCATGCCCAAATCTTTCGCGCGTTGTATGATATCGGCGTCGGACATGGGTTCAGGGGTATAGCGCTGGATGGTCAGATCCATAATGCCATAGACAATGAGGATCATGCCGACGACCATGAGTAGCCCATAGTTTCTGAGCTTTTTTGTGTTTACATTCATAGTACCCGCATTCTCCTTTCCCTTATCATTATTTTTCCATGACCTCATAGAGGACGTCCCAGATGTCAGGGGTTTCAAAGCCCCTTCTCCAGGCGGCAATCCCCGCCAGGTCTAGGTCCTTGTAGAGGCTGGCCTTGGCTTCAATGGACCGGGCTTCTTCAAACCAGATCTTCTTCAGTGTACCATCTTCAATCCAGCCCGCATAGTACTGCTTGGCGGTGTCGTCCCAAATGAGATTGAGATTCTTCTCCTGGATGATTTCCTGGGCTCTTTCCATGCCGAAGGCTGCAGACTTGACACTCATGGTGTTGACCTTGGTGTCTGAAGGGGTTTCCTTCCACATGCGCATGTAGAAGGGGACACCCATGAGCATTTTTTCCTTGGGTACGATCTCAGCAATCTGCTCCAGGTGCTTTTTCATCCAGTTGTAGGAGGAAACGGACCCGCTGGTTGGACTGGACGCCCAATGCTCGTCGTAGGTCATGATGGCCAAATAGTCAACCACATGGCCCAGGGCTGCCCGGTCAAAGGACTTGGACCAGTTGTCTGATCCCCCCATGACGGTTACGTCCATGGACACAATGACTCCCTTTTGTCGTAATACTGCTGATAGCTCAGCAACAAACTGGGTCAGGGCGTCCTTGTCGTCCTTGTAGACGTTCTCGAAATCAATGTTGATCCCTTCAAAGCCATAGGTGTCCACTTCCTGAACAATTGATTTGATAAAGTTCTTCCTTGCCCCGGTGTTATAGAGGAAGGCTCGTGTCCGGTCGATGTCAAAATCATTGCTGACCAGGGCCCATACCTGGTAGCCTCTCTCCCGTGCCCAGTCCCTATAGGTTTGGTTGGCCTTAGAGGAGATATTGCCCTGGTCGTCCTTGAGGGCATACCAGGTGGGGGAAACCACATTTACCCCCTTGAGCTGGGGGATGTTCTTGGCGTTCTTGGCCGTTGCGTAGATGTCCCATGTCAGGAGAATAGGTTCCTCCATGGGCACTTCAACAGGCCGGGGCTGGCCATTGAGTTGGGCTTCTGTCAGCTTGTCACTGTCCACCCAGCCCAGTTCATAGGCAGTTGTTAAAACCTGTACCCGGTTTTCCTTTACCTGGCCCTTGATCAGCTTGGTCTCTGGACTCAGGTCTGCCAGCTTCATGAGCAAGCTTTCCGGTTGCGGGTAGAGGGTGACCTCCCCCTTGGCTTCTGTTAAATAGTAAGGCTCCTTGTTGTGCTTGAGAAAGATGGTTTGCTGGTCTTCGTTCACAGCTTGAACCAAGTTCAACCGCTGGCCGTAGGCCTCTAGGGGAATCATGGTCATGCCGTCTACCACCTTGGGTGCTCCATAAGTAATGCCACCACCAAAGTCGCTGGCCGTTTGATAGGCCATGTCAATACGAATAAGGTGGTCTCTAGTCGCTATGGAGACAATGTCTGCGTCCTGGTCATAGGTGCCATAAATATGGTAGGTCCGCAGTATATTCAAGGGGGCATACCCTTCTTTTAATGCATTGAATTGGTCGCTGGTTACCGGATATACGTGGAGTCCATCGGCCGTAGCCAAGACCACCTGTGATTCACTATTTGTCACGGTCTCTACCTTGGGTGCCTTGGGCAGGGTATACCATAGACCACCTGCTACAAGAGCCAAAAGTAGGAGGACCAGTAAAATTCCCTTTTTCATGTATTCTCCTGTCTTGTGGATCATTTATGAAATGTCCACAGGTCGTCCAGTGCTTTTACACAGTATGCACTGGGATATCCACAGCTTATTCCCTTTTGATACACAAAAACAGTGGATATCTGTTAATATCTCCATTAGGTCTTAGGTCTTGTACACAGCACCAACCAATTATCCAGTCCTTATACACAAGTTATCCACAAAAATTGTTAATAATGTCGGACAACTTTGAATCGTTCAATCGTATAGTCTTCATTTTCTTCAATGCCTGCCTTGTTGAGGGCAATGGTCACTTGCTCATAGGCAGTATCGATCCCGTCAAGGTCGGGTAGTAGGAGTCCCCTTCGGTAGTCCTTGGTCACAATGACCCCATAGTTTTGTGGGTCCAGCTGGTCCATGGCCCCCACTGGTTCAGGATCTCCTAAAACATCCACGGTAATGGTCAGGTCGTCCAGCTCGTCTTCTTCGATTTCTGGGAAACGGGGATCACCGGTTGCTGCCTTGATGGCATTGGCAATGATTTCTTCACCTAGGTTGATCTCCGTTCCTGAAATGGTGCCCATACAACCCCTCAGGCCTCCACCGGTCTTAATGGAAACAAAGGTTCCCGCCCGCTGGGTTCTAAGGTCGTCGGGCCCCAGGTCGGGGACTTCAATTTTCTTCTGGTCTTTCACAAAGGCTTCTATGGCCCTGCGAGCCAACTGGACATATAGGTCTTCCTGGGCTCTTTGGTCTTGCAACCTCTTAACCTTCATTTCTTGGATGCGGTGCAAACGGACTTGGTTGGCGTCCGCTTGTGGGTTTGTGAACCCGACTACGCCGTAGCCCACGCCAAATGGGCCTTCGTAGCTATGTTGTCGAATGTCCACTTGGTAGCCGTCAAGGGTACCCAGGAGGACGTCGATGGACCGCTTGCCACACTCTCCAGCATTTTTGCAAAGGCCTTCGTTCATTTCAATGACCTCTTCAAACCGCCCCTCTTGAAGGAGACTGAGTATTTGACGGTCAAACTTGTCACCGTCTGGGTGGAAGGTATAGGGGCCGTCGTCTTTTAAGCGGTGGGATAGGTCTCCACTGGCAATCACCACAGCCTTACGGCCGACTTGTGTAATGGACTCCTTAATGACCATGCCTAAGCGGTAGAGCTCGTCGGATGATAAAAAACCATAGCTAATACACACAACCTTGTAGTCCCGGTAGACTTGGTCAATAAAGTAGAGGGGGACTTGGACCCCATGGTCCAGGTCACGGCTTAAGGAAAACCGCTGGACGAGGGAGTCGTCAATCCGGGTCACGGGAATGTTTTTTTCAAAGCAGGTGAAGATCAGTTCATCTAAGAGTTCTTCGTCATTTTCTTTTTCCAGGGTCAGCTCTGGATGGTTAAAGGCCCCCAGGTGTCCCTTTAAACTCGGGTCTGAATAAAGGGCCATGGCGTCGGTAAAGCTGGGCCCGTGGGGGGTGATCACAATTATGGTTTCCGGCTCTAGGTCTTTTATTTGACTGGCCACTTCTTCCATGGCCTTGATGGTGTCCTGGGCATCGTAGGCCCTGTCGCCACCAACCTCCGGAATAATGATGGGGGGGTGAGGCAATAGATAACCGGCTTGAATCATAGAAACCTCCTAATCGGCCTTGATATAGCCTTTATGGATCAGTTTGTCGATATGCTCTCCGACTTTTTCTTCAATATTAATACCATACTGCTCTTCCAGAACAAACATCATGGACACGGCCACCTGGGCAACGTCCAAGAGTTCACTTGAAATATGCTCTGCAGCTTCTTTTTCTTCCAGGCGATCACTTTCGCCGTTTAGGCCACGGAATTTGCCAATGACCTGGGCCAGTTCCCCTGCTTCCTCCATGAGTTTGAGGCAGGTGGACTCTAGGCCGGGCTTTAGGTTGTTTAGTTTGGGTAGACTGATTTCTTTATAGATGGTCTGATTCATATTTTCCCCCGTTATGTAGTCGCAGATACTTCCCATGGCCAGCTGTCGGGCGGTCTATTGTAGACGTCTTGCAATCATGTGTACCTTAGCTTGCTTGTCTCTTGCTTGCTTCCCTATGAGCACAGGTCCAATTCCCCCACTGGGCTGGTATGGGACTTACGATTTGTAGTCTTGTAGAGTTTGTGATTCCTCACTTCTTCTTATTATAACCGAAGGTGGGAGGGTCATTCGTTTATTCCTTGGATTTTTACTGGACTGTAATACGACCTACTGGATTTTGGGTGAATTTTCTCTAAGGTGACTCGCGACTCCCTTTGGTCGTCGGAGTATTGCAATCACACCAAATTAGAAATTTGGGTGATTGCAATAAAGAAAAAACCTCCACGGAAAATCCGTGGAGGCTGTAAATGCTTGATAATCGATAAATCTTGTCGTTTTCGAAATTAACGCTTGGAGAACTGTGGAGAACGACGAGCTTTTTTAAGACCGTACTTCTTACGTTCTTTCATACGTGCATCACGAGTTAGGAAGCCTTCCTTCTTAAGAGCAGGACGGTTTTCCTGGTCAGCAACACAAAGTGCACGAGCGATACCGTGACGAACTGCACCAGCTTGGCCAGTGTATCCACCACCGTTTACTAGTACGTGAACGTCAAATTTACCTTCTGTAGAAGTAACTGCGAAAGGACGCTTGATGTCATTTCGAAGTGTTTCGTACTTGAAGTAGTCTTCCAGTGTACGACCGTTAACAACGAAGTTACCTGTACCTGGAACTAGGCGTACTCGAGCAATTGCTTTTTTTCTTCTGCCTGTACCTTGATATTGGTTAGCCATGGTCTATTTCCTCCTTCGCAGAATTATAGTTCTAGTTCAACTGGCTTTTGAGCAGCATGCATGTGGTCAGCGCCACGGTATACACGAAGCTTCTTCACCATTTGTCTGCCAAGAGAGTTCTTAGGCAGCATGCCTTTGACAGCAGCGAACATTACCTTTTCAGGACGAGTCGCCATCATGTCACGGTACGTACGCTCACGAAGGTGGCCTACGTAACCTGTGTGCCATCTGTACATCTTCTGGTCTAGCTTCTTACCAGTTAGGTGTACTTTCTCAGCGTTTACGATAATTACAAAATCACCACAGTCTACGTGTGGAGTGTATGTTGGCTTGTGCTTGCCACGAAGAATCGTAGCTACTTCTGTCGCTAGACGACCAAGCGTCTTATCAGTTGCGTCCACTACATACCATTTGCGTTCCACTTCATGTGGCTTCTGAATAAATGATTTCATTGTGGATTTCCCTCCAGTCGAAATATATTTCACCGTTTCATGTATTCGTTCAAAAACCCGGGGCTTTTAGGTTTTAACAAAAGTGGGTCTATTACAGACCATAGCTATTTTATTACACTAGGCCCTTTCAGTCAAGCGAAATGTGCATTAATTCTACAACTTATCCACAGGTTTTTACGCCGACCACTCTTCCTGGCGTTTTTGAGTCATTTCTTCCTCTGAATAAAAGACCTGGGTTAAGGTTAAACCGCTGGCTGGAGCTGTTCTCTCTGCCCTTGTACGGTCACCAGACAGGATGATCGGTAGGATATCCCCTGGCTGCTTTTTGCCAAGGCCAACGTCGATCAAGAGACCTGACATAATCCGGACCATATTGTAGAGAAAACCGCTACCAAAAAAGCGGACAGCCATGTAGTTTCCTGTTCGCCTCACCTGAACATCAAAAACCGTTCTCACAGTGTCTGTTACAAAAGAACCACTGGCCATAAAAGCCTTAAAGTCATGGGTCCCTACCATAGCTCTTGCCGCCTCTTCCATGGCTAGGGTGTCCACGGTGGTGGGAATTCTGGCCATGATGTTTCTAAAGGTGGGCTTAGGCTCGTCGGCCAAAAGGAAACGATAGGTATAGACCTTGCCCTTGGCGTCAAACCGAGCATGGAAGTCGTCCTTGCTTGCAGGCTCTACATTCCGGATGTGGATATCCTCCGGTAGTCGCTTGTTAAGGACCATCTTGAGACGTTCCACAGGAATGGGCCCTGGCCAATTGAAGGAGGCTACCTGGCCGTCCGCATGGACCCCACGGTCTGTTCGGCCTGACCCTTCAATTTGTACTTCTTCCTTGGCATAAAAACTTAGGGCTTTAACGATTTCCCCTTGCACCGTTCGATGTTTGGGCTGTTGTTGCCAGCCAAAGAACTGGGTGCCGTCGTACTCTATAATCATTTTGCAATTCACGGTTTGCCTCTTTTTCATGATTCATCTGGGTCAAGGTCGTCTTATAAGAAGACACGCCACGCAACAAGCATTGAAACATAGGCCACCATTACGGCGGCACCAACCGCATCGTTTCGGGTATAGCGGAGGATTTTCATGCGTGTTCGGTTGTCTCCCCCCCTGTAGCAACGGGCTTCCATGGCCATGGCCAGTTCGTCGGCTCGGCGGAAGGCGCTGATAAAGAGTGGTACCAGGAGTGGAATGAGGCTTTGGGCTCTCTTGAGGAGGTTGCCGGTTTCAAAATCAGCCCCTCTAGCCATTTGGGCCTTCATAATCTTGTCGGTTTCCGCCAGTAGGGTTGGAATGAACCGCAGGGCGATACTCATCATCATGGCCAGCTCGTGGGCCGGCAGACCGATTTTTCTAAAGGGAGACAGCATGACTTCCAGGCCGTCGGTCAACTCAATGGGTGACGTTGTCAGGGTCAGCAAAGAAGTGCCGACAATTAGGAACATGAGACGAAAAGCCATAAAGAAGGCTTGGTGGATCCCCTCATAGGTCACGGTCACGGGTCCAATTTGTGTAAATATTTCACCTGGTGTCAGGAAGATGTTAATGGCAAAGGCAAAGAAGATGATAAAGAGGATAGGTTTGAGCCCTCTCATGATGTATTTAAGCGGTACTTTTGCCGTTTTGATGGTCACCCCCAGGAAGAGGACGATCAGACTGTAGGCCGCAATATCCTTGATGATAAACAAGGAGAAGACGTACAGAAAGGCTGCAAGGATCTTGAAGCGTGGGTCCATTCGATGTATGGGGGATGACACGGGAAAATACTGCCCGATGGTAATGTCTCTAAGCATTTTTTTTTCTCCTCACCATCTCAAGAATGGTGTTTTTGGCTTCGTCTACTGTGAGGATATCGTTGGGGATGTCGTGTCCTTTGTCGATCAGGTGGTTGACCAACTTGGTGATTTGCGGAACTCCTAGGCCGATATTCTCCAGTTGCTTTGCTTCCTTAAACACGCTCTTGGGTACACCCTCCAGGGCCAGCTTTCCTTGGTCCATGACCAGGAGTCGGTCAACAAGCTTGGCAATGTCCTCCATGGAATGGGAGACCAGGATAACGGTTATTTGTCGCTCACTGTGGAGTTTTTTGATCTGTCCAAGGATTTCGTCTCGTCCCTTGGGGTCTAGGCCCGCTGTCGGTTCGTCCAAAATAAGAACCTCAGGTTCCATGGACAGGACACCTGCAATGGCCACCCGCCGACGTTGGCCACCAGAGAGTTCAAATGGTGACTTTTCACGGAAGTCTTCAAAATCAAGGCCTACCAATTCTATAGCGTCTTTGACCCGCCGTTTGACTTCCTCTTGACTGAGACCCAGATTGGTCGGGCCAAAAGCAACGTCTTTTTCCACTGTTTCCTCAAACAGCTGGTACTCAGGATACTGGAAGACCAAGCCTACTTTTTTCCGGACTTCTGTCAGGGATGTGGACTTGGCTGTTAGGTCCAGGCCACCCACTTCAATGGTCCCAGAACCGGGCTTGAGGAGGCCGTTTAGGTGTTGAATAAGGGTGGATTTGCCAGAACCCGTGTGGCCAATGAGACCGATGAATTCTCCATCCTCAATGGTAAAGGAGACGTCCTTAATGGCATTGGTTTCATATGGCGTTCCCTTGTCATATATATAGTTCGCCTGTTTTACAACAATGGCCATAGTGCTTTCTCCATTTCTTCTACGGTCAAAATATCTGCTGGAATGTCTAAGCCTTCTTTTCTGAGTTCATGGGCCAGCAGGGTCACCTGGGGGACGTCTAGGCCCATGTCCTGGAGAGACTCTACTTTTGAAAAGACTTCCTTTGGGCTGCCTTCCAGTAGTTTTTGTCCACCTTCCATAACAATCACACGGTCAGCGTCGATGGCTTCGTCCATGTAGTGGGTGATATGAACGATGGTGATCCCGTCCTCTTTGTTGAGGCGCTGAATGGTTTCTACGACTTCTTTACGGCCTGAAGGGTCTAGCATGGCCGTTGGTTCGTCTAGGATAATACACTCTGGCTTCATGGCCAGAATGCCAGCAATGGCGATTCTTTGTTTTTGCCCCCCGGACAAGAGGTGGGGTGGCTTTTTTCTGTGGTCAAACATACCTACTGCCTTGAGGGCGTCCTCCACCCTTTGACGGATTTGTGGTGACGGTATGCCCAGGTTTTCAGGCCCAAAGGCAACGTCTTCCTCAACGATGGTGGCTACGATCTGGTTGTCAGGATTTTGAAAGACCATGCCTGCCGCCTTGCGGATCTCCCAAATTTTCTCTAGATCAGCAGTGTCCATGCCGTCCACATAGAGCTTACCACCGGAAGGCAGGAGTATGCCATTTACCAGTTTGGCAAAGGTGGACTTGCCTGAACCGTTATGGCCAATAACAACGACAAACTCTCCTTTTTTGACCTGTAAATTTAGGCCTTTAAGGGCTAAGGTGTTGTCGTGTTCCTTATTATATTGAAAACTTACGTCTTGTGATTTAATCATTTCGTACCTCTTCTGTTGTGTTTCCATCACTACATTATACCCCTTTCAGGGGCCTCTAACAACGGCTAGTATTTGGCGGTGGTCAGTGGTCTGTAATCAGCTTTTTTCATGCTGCAGCCTGGGTGTGTGATCTTCTTTTGTGCTTGTGGTCCTGTTTATAGTGGGCCTTATAAACAGGGCCACAAACACAAAAAAGAGCTGTTCCAGTCGGAACAGCTCTTTAGAGTTTGAATTATACAAGCTCGATGATTGCCATCGGAGCAGCGTCACCACGACGAGGGCCCAATTTGTACATACGAGTGTAACCACCGTTACGCTCAGCGTACTTAGGAGCTAATTCGTCAAATAGCGCTTTGACAACTGTCTCGTCAGTTAGGTAAGCCAGAGCTTGACGTCGAGCATGCAGATCGCCGCGCTTAGCTAGCGTGATCATCTTTTCAGCCTGCTTACGAGTCTCTTTAGCACGAGTCTCAGTCGTTTCGATTCGACCGTTAGCCAGTAGGCTCGTAGTCAGGTTACGAAGCATCAGCTGTCTGTGGGACGAAGCGCGACCCAGTTTTCTGTATCCTGCCATGTTCAACCCTCCTTACGCGTTATTCTTCTTCCATCTTGAGGCCCAAGCCAAGATCAGCAAGTTTTGCTTTAACTTCTTCAAGTGACTTTTTACCAAGGTTACGAACTTTCATCATATCGTCTTCAGAACGATCAGTTAGTTCTTCCACTGTGTTAATACCAGCACGCTTCAAACAGTTGTAAGAACGTACGGATAGGTCCAGCTCCTCGATAGTCATTTCAAGAACTTTTTCTTTCTTGTCCTCTTCTTTTTCGACCATGATCTCAACGCCTGAAACAGAGTCTGTCATATTAACAAACAGGTTCAGGTGCTCAGACATGACCTTAGCACCAAGAGAAGCGGCTTCATCTGGCTTAATAGAGCCATCAGTCCAAATCTCAAGAGTTAGTTTGTCGTAATCAGCCACTTGGCCAACACGTGTTTTTTCTACTGCATAGTTCACTTTTTTGACAGGTGTGTAAATGGAGTCAACAGGGATGATTCCAATTGGTAGACCAGCTTCCTTGTTGTTGTCAGCTGATACGTACCCACGACCTTTTGCCAGTGCAATCTCCATGCTAAGGTTAGCATCTGTTTCCAACGTACAGATGTGAAGTTCTGTATCCAGAATTTCAACGTCTGCGTCAGCGATGATATCACCAGCAGTGATAGCACCTTGTTCGCTGGACTCAATACGGAGGATCTTCACGTCATCTTCAGAGTTGATCTTTGCAGATAGCTCTTTCAGATTTAGGATGATTTCCATAACGTCTTCTTTGACACCAGGAATCGTTGAGAATTCGTGAAGAACGTTCTCAACCTTGATCCATTTTACTGCAGTCCCTGGCAAGGACGACAGCAGGATTCTACGCAGGCTGTTGCCAAGCGTGATCCCATAGCCTCTTTCGAGTGGCTCCACAACAAACTTGCCATAGGTAAACTTGTCGTCGATTTCCAAACATTCGATTTTTGGCTTTTCGATTTCGATCATTATATGAACCCTCCCTCTTCAGGTCTACTAATTCAAGGGCCACCAACCTACCAGTTGTCTGCTTATCTGGAGTAAAGCTCGATAATCAAGTGTTCTTCGATTGGCAGATCGATATCTTCGCGTGCTGGAGCTGCTGTGATTTTACCTGTCAGTTTTTCTGCGTCCATGGAGATCCACTGTGGAGCAGTGTGATCCTTCTCTGCAAATTCCTTGAACTTAGCAGAAGACTTAGAACGCTCTTTCACTTCGATAGTATCACCGATCTTCAATGTCATTGAAGGAATATCAGCTTTTTTACCGTTTAGTCGGAAGTGACCATGAGTTACCAGCTGACGAGCTTCCTTACGGGAGCCAGCTAGACCCATACGGTAGATTACGTTATCGAAACGTAGCTCTAGAAGCTGCAGCAAGTTCTCGCCTGCTTTACCAGGCATTTTAGCAGCTCTGTCATACGTTCTACGGAATTGACCTTCGATCAGGCCGTAGAAACGCTTAACTTTTTGCTTCTCACGAAGCTGTACACCGTAACCAGAAATCTTCGTACGACGCTGGCCGTGTTGGCCTGGAGCACCTGTACGACGGTTAACGGCACATTTATCAGAGTAACATCTGTCGCCTTTTAGATACAGCTTTTCGCCTTCACGGCGGCAAAGTCTGCAAGACGGTCCTGTATATCTTGCCATCTTTCGCTAACCTCCTATTATACTCGTCTGCGCTTAGGAGGACGACAACCGTTATGTGGGATTGGCGTCACGTCCTGAATAGAGCTGATTTCAAGACCAGCAGCCTGAAGAGCTCGGATTGCTGCTTCACGACCGGAACCTGGTCCTTTAACGAATACTTCAACAGTCTTCAGACCGTGCTCCATAGCAGACTTAGCTGCTGCTTCTGCACACATCTGAGCCGCAAATGGAGTAGACTTACGGGAACCCTTGAAGCCTAGTGCACCAGCACTTGACCAAGAAATCGCGTTACCATTTGTGTCTGTTAGCGTAACGATTGTATTATTAAAAGTCGCCTGAATATGAGCTTGACCTCGGTCAATATTCTTTTTAACTTTCTTGCGACCGCGCGTAGTCTTACGTGCTTTTTTAGCTACCATGCGTCACAGCCTCCTTACTTCTTCTTCTTAGCAACGGTACGAGCCGGACCCTTGCGCGTTCGCGCATTAGTCTTCGTACGCTGACCACGAACAGGAAGACCTTTTCTGTGACGAATGCCTCTGTAGCATCCGATTTCACGAAGACGCTTGATGTTAAGCGCGATTTCGCGACGTAGGTCACCTTCTACAACGTGATCAGTTTCAATGATGTTTCTCAGTTGAGAAACTTCTTCTTCAGTGAGATCTTTAACTCGCGTGCTTTCGTTAATAGAAGCTTTTGCGAGAATATCACCAGAAGTCGTACGGCCGATGCCGTAGATGTAAGTCAGGCCGATAACGACGCGCTTGTCTCTCGGCAAGTCAACACCTGCGATACGTGCCATTCTGCACCTCCTGTTATATGCATCTTCAATTCATGTGCTGTAAACAGATATATCGTAAAGACATTGATACCACGGAGATTCAGCCGCGCCGAGATATCAACGTTCCATTCACTATTGAACGGATCTTATCCTTGTTTTTGCTTGTGCTTTGGATTTTCGCAAATAACCATTACTCGGCCTTTACGCTTGATAATCTTGCACTTTTCGCAAATTGGTTTTACTGATGGACGAACTTTCATTCTGTATTCCTCCTTGATCACTTACCGCGCCAAGTAATTCTGCCTCGCGTTAAATCGTATGGAGAGAGTTCCAATGTAACTGTGTCTCCAGGCAGAATCCGGATAAAGTGCATGCGCATTTTTCCGGATAAGTGCGCCAATACTTCGTGGTCGTTCTCGAGTTTGACTCTGAACATCGCGTTCGGAAGAGACTCCACTACGGTGCCCTTCACCTCAATCGCGTCTTTCTTCGCCATTCATTATCCTCCCGGTTAATGCATTCCCAGTTTTTCGATTTCACGTCTTAAGGTTGCATTGTTCACCGAAGTGCCTTCTGCAAGTTTGACGCTAACGTCTTCACTGATTCGATTGAACTTGGCCAAATGCTTTGCCTTCTTACGCTTGGGGTTTTCCACTTTTCGCAGGTCACCGTCGGCGATCAGTACATACTGGTCATCGACAATGCCAACAATAATGAAAATCCGGTCTGCGTCACGTCCAGCTTTTGATCGTACATATTGACCAATGGACAGTTCCTTCGCTGTAATCAACTATGCCACCTCTTCGTCATCTAGTTTCGTTAGAATCAGCGGCTCACCATCTGTGATGGCAACGGTGTGTTCATAATGCGCTGATAGGCTGCTGTCAATGGTAACCACAGTCCAGTCGTCCTGTAGCACCTCAACCATATAGCTGCCAATGTTGACCATCGGTTCGATTGCAAGAACCATTCCTTCAGCAAGTCGCGGTCCTTTTCCCGGTGGTCCATAGTTTGGTATCTGTGGGTCTTCGTGAAGACTCATACCAATGCCATGGCCAACGAAATCTTTGACTATGCTAAATCCAGCGGATTCAGCTACCTGCTGAATGGCGTGGGAAACATCCGATAGCCGAAAGCCTACTTTGCAGAACTTCAGCCCTTCATAGAAACTCTTCCGCGTTACTTCGATCAGGCGAAGCGCTTCCGGGTTTGCTTGTCCAACGGCATGGGTCCTAGCAGCGTCCCCATGGTAGCCATCTTTCAAGGCCCCGATGTCCACACTGATGATGTCTCCATCCTTCAGTGCTCGATCACTGGGAATCCCGTGTACGACCTCTTCGTTGATCGATGCACAAATACTGCCGGGGAACCCTCCATAACCTTTGAAGGAGGGTGTCGCTCCGTACTTTCGAATTATCATTTCAGCTTTTGCATCAAGCTCAGCTGTCGTAATACCCGGCTTTATCATATCCTTGAGCACTTCGTGGGCGTGAGCAACAATCTTTCCAGATTCTCGCATCAACTCCAGTTCACGTTTCGACTTCAGGATAATCATTTCTATCTCCCTAGCGCAGAAGTGATGTCCGAAAACACCTCTTTGATGTCTTTCTGACCATCTATATCAATCAGGATATCCTGCTTGTTATAGTAATTGATCAGTGGGGCTGTCTCATCCATGTACACTAGGATTCGGTTGGACACCGTCTCCTCGTTGTCATCGGATCGCTGATATAGCTCTCCGCCGCACTTGTCACAAATGGACTCCTGCTTTGGTGGGTTGAAGCTTACATGGTATGTTGCTCCGCAACTCTTGCAAATTCTTCTACCCACAGCCCGCTCGACCAAAACGCTCGGATCGACTTTGATGTTAATTACTTTATCCATAGTAACAGCCATTTTCTCAAGTGCTACGTCAAGCGCTTCAGCTTGAGCAACTGTTCTAGGGAAACCGTCTAGGAGGAAGCCGGACTTGGCGTCATCTTCTAGCAGACGATCTTCTACGATCGCTACTACGATGCTGTCAGGAACCAGTTCTCCTCGATCGATAAATGCTTTGGCTTGCTTGCCTAGGTCCGTGCCGCCTTTGATGTTGGCTCGGAAGATATCCCCCGTTGAAATATGTGGGATGTCATACGCTTCGACAATGCTTGCTGCCTGTGTACCTTTACCAGCCCCTGGAGGGCCAAGTAGAATCAGTCTCATGGCATGCACTCCTTACTTAAGGAAGCCTTGGTAATGACGCATTACCATCTGAGCTTCAATCTGCTTCATTGTTTCAATGGAAACACCAACTGCGATCAGAAGGGAAGTACCACCGAACTGGAAGCCGACATTAGATAGTCCTGCGATTAGGTTAGGCATTACCGCGATAATCGTTAGGAAGGCACCACCTGCAAACGTAATGCGGTTAAGTGTACGCATTAGGTAATCAGATGTTGGACGACCTGGACGAATACCAGGGATAAAGCCACCGTTTTTCTTCATGTTGTCAGCAACTTCAAACGGGTTGAATGTTACTGATGTGTAGAAGTATGTGAAACCGAAGATCAGTGCTGCGTAGAACAGGTTGTACCAGATTGTAGTGGATCGGAAGTACGTATTCATGAATACGTTGAATCCGCTACCTGGGAAGAATGTACCGATTGTAATTGGGAATGCCAGAAGTGACATTGCAAAGATAACCGGGATTACACCAGACTGGTTCACCTTTAGCGGAATGTGTGTACTGTGTCCGCCGTACATTTTACGACCAACCACACGCTTCGCATACTGAACTGGAATCTTTCGTGTACCTTGCTGGATGTAGATTACGCCCATGATTACTAGAACAGCAACCACAAGGAAAATCACCAACGAGAATACGTTTAGTTCGCCACTCATTAGTTGAGTATAAGTGACAGAAATTGAGGTTGGCAGTTTGGAAATGATACCTGCAAAGATAAACATTGAGATACCGTTACCAATACCGTTCTCAGTGATCTTTTCCCCAAGATACATGAGGAATGCAGTACCTGCTGTCAGTGTGAGAACAGATACAGATGCTGACCAAAAGTTGAAGCTGATAAATGCTGGTTTGAACAGCGTTGTCGAAAGGCCGATAGCCTGGATCAACGCAAGTGCTACAGTCCCGTATCGAGTAAACTGAGCCAACTTCTTACGGCCAGTTTCCCCTTCCTTCGCTAGCGCTTCCAGTGAAGGAATCGCAATTTGAAGCAGGTTAACAATGATAGATGCTGTGATGTATGGTGAGATACCTAGTGCAAAGATAGAGAATCTCTTGAATGAACCTCCAGATAGAAGGTCAAAGAAACCAAACAGCCCGTCCCCGTTTTGGAACAATGTAGCCAGTTTCGTGGCACTCATGCCAGGAACCGGAACAACAGAACCTAGACGGAAAACGACGATCATCATAAGAGTATATAGAATCTTCTTACGTAGATCTGGAATCTTCCAAGCATTTTTCAGAGTGGACAGCAATTAGATCACCTCTGCCTTTCCTCCAGCCGCTTCAATTTTCGTGATAGCGGACTGTGTGAATTTGTTTGCTTTGACTGTAAGCTTTTTGTTCAGCTCGCCATCGCCTAGGATTTTCACCCCGTATTCAATTTTAGAAATGATGCGGTTTTCCAGAAGTAGTTCTGGAGTAATCTCCGTACCATCTTCGAATTTGTTAAGTGACTCAACATTAACGATCGTCCACTCTTTACGAGTGAAGTTTTTGAAGCCTCGCTTTGGCAGTCGTCTGAATAGAGGCATCTGACCACCTTCAAAACCAGGACGTACACCGCCGCCGGATCGAGCTTTCTGACCGTGCATACCACGACCAGCAGTTGTTCCTAGACCGGAACCTGTACCACGACCGACTCGCTTTTTCTTCTTAGTAGAGCCCTCAGCAGGCTTAAGATTTTGCAGCTTCATGATGACACCTCCTTGCTACGCTTCGATAATTTCTACCAAGTGGTTGATCTGCTGAACCATACCACGCATTTGTGGGTTGTCCTGCTTTTCAACTACTTGACCGATTTTTTTCAGACCAAGGGCCTGAACCGTTTTAACGTGCTTTGGCTTGGCACCAATTGTCGATTTTACTAATTTAACTTTAAAAGTTGCCATGGTCGACCTCCTTAACCTAGAATCTCTTCTACGGATTTGCCACGGCGCTTAGCGATCTGCTCAACCGTAACCATACTCTTTAAGCCTTCTAGAGTTGCGTTAACCATGTTCTTAGGATTGTTAGAACCCAAAGATTTAGCACGTACATCTTTGACACCCGCTAGCTCTAGTACCGCACGTACTGGACCACCAGCGATGACACCAGTACCTTCAACTGCAGGCATGATTAGAACTTTACCAGCTCCGAAAATACCCTTCATTTCGTGTGGTACTGTTGTACCAACTCTTGGCACCTCGATTAGATGACGCTTAGCATCTTCAATCGCCTTACGAATAGCTTCTGGAACTTCCTGCGCCTTACCTGTACCAACGCCAACGTGTCCGTTTTCGTCACCTACAACTACAAGAGCGCTAAAGCGGAAGTTACGTCCACCTTTAACAACCTTCGTAACACGGTTGATATTGATTACTTCCTCTTTGAGGTCAAGTTTGCTCGCATCGATAAACTTACGCATTCTGTAGCCTCCTCAATTAGAACTTCAGGCCAGCTTCACGTGCACCATCAGCGAGTTCTTTCACTCGACCGTGGAACAGGTAGCCAGCACGGTCAAACACAACCGTTTCAATACCTTTTTCAATAGCTCGCTTTGCAACAGCTTCGCCGATTACTCGTGCAGCTGCCTTGTTGCCAGTAGCTTCGATGTTCAGATCTTTATCCAAAGTGGATGCAGAAACAATCGTCTTACCAGCAACATCATCAATGATTTGCGCATAGATGTGCTTAGAGCTTCTGTATACATTCAATCTTGGTCGCGCAGGTGTACCGTGTACTTTCTTTCGTACTCGGCGCTGGCGAGATTGCCGCTTCAAATTCTTGCTCGGCTTGTTGATCATCTTATGCCACTCCTTTCCGATTACTTACCGGTCTTACCTTCTTTACGTCGTACGTATTCGCCAACGTAGCGGATACCTTTGCCTTTGTATGGCTCAGGCTTTCTCCAGTCACGAATCTTTGCAGCGTAGTTACCTACTTGCTGCTTGTTGATGCCCTTAACAATAATCTCAGTATTGCTTGGTACTTCAACAGTAAGACCTTCTGGATCTTCCATTTCTACCGGGTGAGAGTAACCTAGAGATAGCTCTAGAGTTTTGCCGCTCTTCTTCGCACGGTAACCTACACCGACGATTTGAAGCTTCTTCTCGTAACCCTTAGTAACACCGACAACCATGTTCTGGATAAGCGCACGGCTTAGACCGTGAAGCGCTCGGTGATTTTTATTGTCAGAAGGACGAGTAACTGCAAGTTCTTCGCCTTCAATCGCGATTGTCATATCGCGGTTAATTTGCTCGGACAGTTCCCCTAGAGGTCCCTTAACCGTAACTACATTTGTTTCGGAAACCTTAACCTCTACACCTTGAGGAATTGTGATTGGCAATCTACCTACTCGAGACATAATTTACCTCCTACCTTTTCCTCGGAACTTACCAGATGTAAGCCATTACTTCGCCGCCAACACCAAGTTTACGAGCAGCTTTGTCTGTAATGATACCGTTAGAAGTAGAAACGATAGCAATACCTAGACCGCCAAGTACCTTAGGTACTTCGTTGCGCTTTGCGTAAACACGTAGGCCTGGCTTAGAAATACGCTTTAGACCTGTAATAACTCTTTGCTTGTCATCACCGTACTTAAGCTGAATGCGAATAACACCCTGCTTGCCGTCTTCGATAACATCATATGCTTTAACGAAACCTTCATCCAGAAGGATTTCTGCAATTCTTTTCTTAACGTTAGACGATGGAACGTCTACAGATGCATGTCTAACCATATTCGCATTTCGAATACGCGTCAGCATATCTGCGATTGGATCCGTGATCATCATGTTAGTTCAACCTCCTTCCGGAATTACCAGGATGCCTTACGAACACCTGGGATCTGGCCCTTGTACGCCAGTTCTCTGAAGCAAATACGACAAATACCGAACTTTCGAAGGTATGCATGCGGACGTCCGCAAATACGGCATCTATTGTACTCTCTAGTAGAGAACTTTTGCTTTCGGGACTGCTTAACTTTCATCGCTTTCTTAGCCACAGTAATCCCTCCTTATTTGCTGAAAGGCATACCCATAAGCTTAAGTAGCTCACGAGCTTCCTCATCCGTCTTCGCAGTTGTTACGAACGTAATGTCCATACCACGAACAGCGTCTACCTTATCGTATTCGATTTCAGGGAAGATCAACTGCTCTTTGATACCTACAGTGTAGTTACCTCGTCCGTCAAATGCGTTTGGATTCACACCGCGGAAGTCACGTACACGTGGAAGAGCGATGTTGATGAATCTATCCATAAATTCGAACATTTGCGCACCGCGCAGCGTTACCTTAGAGCCGATTGGCATCCCTTCACGAAGCTTAAAGTTCGCGATGGACTTCTTCGCTCGTGTAACGACAGCCTTCTGACCAGTGATAGTACCCAGTTCAGCAGCAGCGTTCTGGACAGCTTTAGGGTTGTCCTTTGAGCTACCTAGGCCCATGTTTACAACGATCTTATCAAACTTAGGAATTTCCATTACAGAACTGTACTGGAACTTTTCCATCATAGCTTTAGTAATTTCTTCTTTGTACTTCAATTGCAATCGTGCCATTGTCCGTTACCCTCCTTTCGAGCGATTTAGTCGATAACGTTACCGGACTTAACGGATACACGAACTTTTTTACCGTTTTGTTCTTCAAAACGAACTCGCGTACCAGCTTTCGCCTTCTCATCCCATAGCATCACGTTGGATACATGGATTGGAGCTTCTTGCTCAATAATACCGCCTGTTTGCATTTTCGGGTTTGGCTTCTGGTGCTTAGTCACCATATTTACGCCTTCCACGACAACGCGGTCTTTTTTAGGCATAGCTTGTAGTACTTTGCCTTTTTTACCTTTATCTTTACCGGCAGTGATTACTACCGTGTCGCCTTTCTTGATGAACATCAAGTCTACCTCCTACCTACAGTACTTCCGGAGCCAGAGAAAGAATCTTCATGTACTTATTTTCACGAAGCTCTCGTGCTACCGGTCCGAAGATACGAGTACCTACTGGGTTCTTGTCTTCTTTGATGATTACCGCTGCGTTGTCGTCAAACTTAACGTAGCTACCATCAGCACGACGTACACCATGCTTCGTACGAACGACTACGGCCTTAACTACTGTACCTTTTTTGACAACACCGCCTGGCGTTGCATCTTTAACTGCAGCGACGATAACATCGCCGATATTCGCATATCGTCTCTTAGATCCGCCTAGTACACGGATACATAGGAGTTCTTTTGCGCCGGAGTTATCCGCAACCTTCAGTCGCGATTCCTGTTGAATCATGTTTAGATCCTCCTTCCGACCAGATTACTTCGCCTTTTCCACTACTTCAACAAGTCTGAAACGCTTGTCTTTAGATAGAGGACGAGTTTCCATAATCTTAACTCGGTCGCCTACTGAACAAACATTTTCTTCGTCATGCGCCTTGAACTTCTTAGAACGCTTAACTCGCTTGCCGTATAGTGGGTGTCGTACGAAATCTTCCACTTTTACTACAATAGTTTTATCCATTTTATCGCTGACAACCATGCCAACTCTAACTTTTCTGCTGTTTCTTTCCACGACGTTAACCTCCTTCTAATTAGGACGCAATTTCACGCTCTCGAAGAACGGTCTTCACGCGCGCGATATCCTTTTTAACGCCTTTAATTTGCAATGGGTTGTCCAACTGACCAGTTGCTAGCTGGAATCGAAGATTGAACAGCTCAGACTTTAAGTCTACTAGCTTCGTCTGAAGCTCAGCTTCTGTCATTTCACGAAGTTTTTTAGCCGTCATTATTCGTCACCACCCTTTTCTGCATCCTCACGTGTCATGAACTTGCACTTGATTGGCAACTTCATAGCTGCTAGACGCATTGCTTCACGTGCTAGCTCTTCGTCTACGCCAGAAAGCTCGAACATTACACGACCAGGCTTGACAACTGCTACCCAGTATTCTGGGGAACCTTTACCAGCACCCATTCGCGTTTCAGCAGGCTTCTGCGTAACAGGCTTATGAGGGAAGATTTTAATCCAAACTTTACCGCCACGCTTAATACGACGGTTGATTGCAATACGTGCCGCCTCAATTTGGCGAGAAGTGATCCATGCTGGCTCTGTAGCTACCAGACCGAAATCACCGTAATTAATTTTATTTCCACGTGTCGCTTCACCTTTCATTCTTCCTCGGTGCTGACGACGACGCTTTACTCGTTTAGGCATCAACATGGTGGGTTTGCCTCCTTCCTAGATCAATGCGCTGCTTACTTGTTGTTACGTGGCTTGCGAGGACCACGACCACGACGCTGTCCGCCACGCTTATCGTTGCGGTCACGTGCTGCTAGTCGCTTAAGTACTCGACCTTCACCAGGTGTTGGAAGTACTTCACCTTTGTTCAGCCAAACTTTAACACCAATTTTACCGTATGTTGTATCTGCTTCAGCAAAACCGTATTCGATATCTGCACGAAGAGTTGATAGAGGTACATTGCCCTCAGCATAACTTTCTGTACGTGCCATTTCAGCTCCGCCTAGACGACCGGATGTCTGAATCTTGATACCCAACGCACCCTGGCGCATCGCACGGCCGATTGATTGCTTCATCGCACGACGGAATGCAATACGACGCTCAAGAGCGTTTGCTACGTTTTCAGAGATTAACTGAGCATCAACCTCAGGGTTAACTACTTCAGAAATATCTACTTGAACAGCTTTGCCTGTCATTTTTTCAAGTTGTGTACGAAGACCCTTGATTGTGTCTCCGCCTTTACCAACGATCATTCCCGGCTTCGCAGTGAAGATGTTTACTCGAACTTTATTGTTTGCTGCACGGTCAATGTAAATGCGGGAAATACCAGCATTGAAATGCTCGCGCTTGATAAACTTACGAATACTGAAATCCTCAATGAGAAGATCGGAGTAGTTTTTCTTATCTGCGTACCACTTTGAGTCCCAGTCTTTGATTACACCGACTCTAAGACCGTGTGGGCTAACTTTCTGACCCATCCGCTAATCCTCCTTACTACTCTTTCTCAGCAACTACTACGCCTACGTGGCTCATTCTACGAAGAATTGGGTTTGCACGACCCATTGAACCTGCTTTAAAACGCTTCATTACTGGACCTTGGTTTGCGTAAACCTCAGAAATGTATAGTTTTTCAACGTCCATCTCATGGTTGTTCTCTGCATTAGCAACTGCTGAGTCTAGTACCTTCAGCAGGATGTGAGCGCCTTTACGCGGCGTGAACTTCAGGATAGCTTGTGCTTCCTTTACATTTTTCCCTCTAACGAGGTCCGCAATCGGCTTCATCTTACGAGGAGAAATGCGAACATATTTAGCGATCGCTTTTGCTTCCATGTGAAGACCTCCTTCCCAAATCTATTGGAACTATCGTACTTTGCCTTTTTTGTCCGCTGCGTGGCCACGGAAACTTCTTGTAGGAGCGAATTCGCCCAGTTTGTGACCGATCATGTCTTCAGTAACATACACAGGAACATGCTTACGACCGTCATGAACTGCGATAGTGTGACCTACGAACTGTGGAAAGATCGTGGATGCACGAGACCAAGTCTTAACGACCTGCTTTTCGCTGTTTTCATTCATCGTAGTGATTTTCTTGAGAAGTCCTTTATGCACAAAAGGTCCCTTTTTCAGAGATCTGCCCATTCTTGGTGATCCTCCCTTCAAACTGCATCGTCTGCTTGAGGGTGCGACGGGCGCCCCCTCGAAACAGAACGTGATTACTTCTTACGTCTTGAAACAATGTACTTGTCAGACTGCTTGTTCTTCTTACGCGTCTTGTAGCCCAGTGCCGGCTTACCCCATGGAGTAACAGGCGATGGACGACCGATTGGCGCACGACCTTCACCACCACCGTGTGGGTGATCGTTAGGGTTCATTACAGAACCACGAACCGTTGGGCGAATACCCATGTGGCGCTTACGACCAGCTTTACCGATTGTGATGTTTTCGTGAGAACCATTACCAACCTGACCGATTGTTGCACGGCACTCTTTACGAACATAACGCATTTCGCCTGATGGTAGACGAAGAAGTGCGTAGTTACCTTCTTTAGCCATAAGCTGAGCGCTCATGCCTGCAGAACGTACAAGCTGACCACCCTTACCAGGCTTTAGCTCAATGTTGTGGATTACCGTACCAGTTGGCATATCTTCAAGCTTCATTGCATTACCAGGCTTAATATCAGCCTCAGGACCAGACATGATTACAGTACCAACTGTAAGACCTGCTGGAGCTAGAATGTAACGCTTTTCGCCGTCTGCATATGTCAATAGAGCGATGTTTGCTGATCTGTTTGGATCGTACTCGATCGCTGCAACTGTTGCAGGAATACCGTCTTTGCTTCGCTTGAAGTCAATGATACGGTACTTGATCTTAGCACCACCGCCTCGGTGACGGATAGTGATTTTACCTTGGTTATTTCGACCGGAATGCTTTTTCAGTGCCACTACTAGTGACTTTTCCGGCTTTTTCTTAGTGATTTCCTCGAAAGTGGAAACCGTCATCTGACGTCTCGCAGGAGACGTAGGCTTAAAACCTCTAACAGCCATCTCGCGTTCCCTCCTTTATTGCGTGATTATTACATGCCTTCGAAGAATTCAATTTCCTTGCTGTCATCAGTCAGCTTGATAATTGCTTTCTTCCAGGAAGAAGTGTAACCAACAAAACGGCCTTGGCGCTTCTTCTTGCCTTTAACATTCATTGTGTTAACCTTGTCAACAGTTACGTCGAAGATAGCTTCGATCGCGTCTTTGATTTCAGTTTTGTTCGCATCTGCGTGTACCTTGAATGTGTACTTCTTCTCAGACATACCCATCATGGACGTTTCCGTGATTACCGGAGCGATTACTACATCATAAGGAGTTTTCATTATGCGTACACCTCCTCGATTTTCTGTACCGCTTCTTTAGTAGTTACGAAGAAATCATGCTTTAGGATTTGGTATACGTTCATACCGCCAACCATAGCTGTTTCTACGCCCTGGATGTTGGAAGCGGATCGAATGATTGTATCATTCTTATCAGCTGTAACGATCAACGCCTTGGAAGTAGCGTTTACATTCTTTAGAATGTTGATCATTTCTTTTGTTTTTGGAGCCTCTAGAGATAGTTCGTCTAGAACGATCAGTTCGTTGTTTTGAACCTTAGAAGTAAGAGCAGACTTTAGAGCCACTCGCTTCATTTTCTTGTTTAGACGGTAGGAGTAATCTCTTGGCTTTGGTGCGAATGCCACGCCACCACCTACGAAGTGAGGTGCACGTGTTGTACCCTGACGAGCACGACCAGTTCCCTTCTGACGGTAAGGTTTCTTACCACCGCCACGAACTTCGGAACGAGTCTTAGCAGACTGCGTACCTTGACGCTGGTTTGCTAGGTAGTTCTTAACAACTTCATGTACTACTGCTTCATTAACTTCTGCAGCAAAAATGTTGTCGTTTAGTTCGATTTCATCGACCTTTTGGCCGGATAGATTTAAAACATCAATTTTCGGCACAGTGTTTCACTCCTTTCCTTAACCGAGCACATTACTTGCCGGATTTTACAGCTTTGTTGATCGTAAGAAGGCCGTTCTTAGGTCCTGGAACAGCACCCTTGATCAGAAGCAAGTTACGCTCAACATCGATGCGAACAACTTGTAGGTTCTGAACAGTTACTGTTTCATTACCCATGTGACCAGCCATGTGTGTGCCTTTCAGCACGCGTGCCGGATAGGAAGCAGCACCCAAGGAACCAGGTCCACGGTGATACTTAGAACCATGTGTTTCTGGGCCACGACTCTGGTTGTAACGCTTGATCGTGCCAGCAGTACCCTTACCTTTGGAAGTACCCTGTACATCAATGATCATGCCTTCTTCCAGAACGTCAGCTTTGATTTCCTGACCTACTGTGTAGTCAGCTGGGTTGTCAACACGGAATTCCTTAAGGAATCGCTTCGGTGTCACACCTGCTTTTTCGAAGTGGCCTTTAGTTGGCTTGTTTACGCGGTTTTCCTTCTTATCAGCAAAACCAACCTGAATAGCATTGTAGCCATCAGTTTCAACTGTTTTGATCTGTGTAACGACCATCGGACCAGCTTCTACAACTGTAACAGGCGTAACGATGCCTTCTTCATTGAAGACTTGTGTCATGCCAATTTTCTTACCGAGAATCATCTCTACACCTCCCATTATTCTTACAGCGGATTACGCACTTGCGCAATCGTACTAAGATAACGGATAACGTGTGTTATCTATCATTCTTATTATCTTAGTAAACTCTTTAAAATGTTGCTTACAGCTTGATTTCGATGTCTACGCCTGCTGGCAGGTCTAGACGCATTAGAGAATCAACTGTCTTTGGTGTTGGGCTAAGAATGTCGATTAGACGCTTGTGTGTACGCATTTCGAACTGCTCACGAGAATCTTTGTACTTGTGAACGGCACGAAGAATTGTAACAACTTCCTTCTTAGTTGGTAGTGGTACTGGACCAGCTACTTCTGCACCAGTGCGCTTAGCAGTTTCTACAATCTTCTTTGCAGAGCTGTCTAGCACTTTGTGATCGAATGACTTTAGTCGAATTCGGATCTTTTGGTTCGGCTTGCTCATAATTTTCCCTCCTTGTAAGTATCGTACTGTGCGTACGACGGTCTCCCATGCACACTCGCCCGGGCGTTTCCACCCTAACATTCAAAAAATGCGCATCAAAACCTGTCGCCCATTTCTCTGAATGGACACTTCTCAGTAGAAGTTCTCCGTTATACGGCAGGAGACCGCTTCGGTAACCTCCTACGTCATCGCAGTTAAACACGCTACATTAGTATACAACCCATAGCTACAAAAAGCAAGAGTTATTATAAAAAAGTTTTTGCTTCATATATATAGTGAAAAAGGGCTGGAAATCCAGCCCTTAATTATCTTAGAATACTGATTCACATTGAATCGTAAATGGTTGTTATTCTGTTATCTTATCGATTACTCGATGATCTTGATTACAGAACCAGCGCCTACTGTACGTCCACCTTCAC
>CAYFHQ010000031.1:0-33587 GCA_964342805.1 uncultured Peptostreptococcaceae bacterium
CCTAGGCCTAGAACTCTTTGGCTTGTATCCACCCTATGAGGCCTTTCTGCATTCCAACGAACCCTACCACTTTACGCCGATTGTGGTTCGGGTGGACGGCTATTATGCCCGTTTCTGTGCGGTCCGATTGCCAGGTAAAAGTGGCCTTTTGGTGGCGGAGTATTCTTTTAATATCAAGGAAACCGACACGATCTAGGTTCATTGGCCAAAAACATACAATGACTCCTCAAGTTGCAAAGGACTGTAGACAATCAGTTGTTGCAACTTGGGGAGTTTTTTGTGTTTAGGCAAAGGAAAAGGGCGGTAAACATCGAATGTTTATGGTGCAACCCTAAGGAGGCGTAAGATGAAACGAGGAGAACTGAAGGTTTTTGCAGGAAGCTCAGGACAAGTGTTTTGTGAACGCATGTGTGCCTATTTAGACATACCCAAAGGGGCCAGTGAAGTCTTCCGGTTTTCGGAGGGCAATACCTTTGTTAAGGTGGGAGAACCCATCCGGGAACAGGATTTTTACATTGTCCACCCCATAGGTCTAGACCCCAACAACGAGTTTATGGAACTGGTTTTTTGGATCGATGCGGCCAAGCGGGCCAGCGCTCGGTCCGTGACGGTCATTATGCCCTATTTTTCATATGCCAAGGCAGACAAAAAGGATGAACCCCGGGTTTCCATCCGTGGTCGGGTCTGTGCTGAAATGCTGGAACAGGCTGGGGCAGACCGGATTATCACCATGGACCTACATAGTCCCCAGGTCCAAGGCTTTTTCAAGAAGCCCGTTGACCACCTCTATGCCATGCCCTTGCTGGTCAATAAGATCAAGGAAATGAACATCCCTGACCTCATGATCGTCTCACCAGACGCCGGTTTTGTCTATGACGCCAGACGATATGCAGACGCCCTGGGTGTTGGCCTGGCCATTGGCAACAAGGTACGAACAGGCCATGACGAAAATGCCAAGGTCATGGAGTTGATCGGTGATGTGGAGGGGATGAACTGCATGATCGTTGACGACTTTTCCATTTCAGGGGGGACCCTGGTGGAGTTGTCCCGTCGACTCAAGGAGCGGGGGGCTAAACGTGTCTATGCCTGCCTGTCCCATATCTTACTCAATACCACAGGGGTCCAACGGATTGAGGACAGTCCCATTGAAAAGCTTATTTCAACGGATTCCATTGACAACCCCTATATCCACGCCAGTGACAAGATCGAGCTGATTTCTGTGGCCCCCCTCTTTGCCGAGGCAGTTCAACGGATTGTCAATCGAGATTCTCTAGGTGGCTTGTTCAGCCGGATTCCCAACTCTGTCTATAAGCAATCGCTGAAGTTGGCCAATTACAAGGGGAAGAAATAGTAGGGGGGAAGGTAGGTCTGCCCTGACGGACTAGATTGGAGAACTGATGACAATAGACCAAGTTGAAAAGGCCATACGGGCAGGCAATGATGTTTGGAACCGGGCCTTTCAAGAACAAAGCGGCAAGCTTTTTGCCAGTGTTTTTCATGAAGACGGGGCGGTTTGTAGCCAAGGGGGCGTCTTGACCACAGGCCATGAGGCCTTGGAAGCGGCCATTCAGCCCTTTATGGACCAGGTGGGTCCCATGGAATGTCTCATTCGTACGGCAGGCATTTGGTTTGATGGAGGCTTGATTTATGAGTCTGGTTACTACACCTATCAGGCGGGGGCAAAAGTCATTGGCACTGGGACCTATGTGGTCATGTGGAAGGCTGACGCCCAAGGAAAGCTGAAGATATGGCGGGACATTGGGATCGCAGCAGAGAAAGTTGAAAAATAACCCCATAAAATAAAGCGTTTTCCGATCAAGTGTTTTGAAAAACAAACAAAGTCGGAAAACGCTTTTTGTTATGCATGTACTTTCGGAGTATCTGGTGTTAAAATGAAGTCGATCTTTAAGACGACTTGGAGGAAATAATAAATGAAAGAACTATCAATTCGACATAAACAAATTCAACCTTCCGTAACCCTGGCGATTACGGCAAAGGCAAAGAAAATGAAGGCAGAGGGTGTAGATGTACTGAGCTTTGCAGCAGGCGAGCCAGACTTTAAAACACCTGACCACATTCGAAACGCTGCGGTTAAGGTCATTGAAGAGGGCAACATTGGCTACACGGCTTCTGCGGGTATGCCTGACCTGAAAAAGGCCATTGTACACAAGCTAAAGACGGACAACGGCCTGGACTACACACCTGAGCAAGTGGTTGTGTCCTCCGGTGCCAAGCACTCCCTATTTAACATTTTCCAGGTTATCCTGAACCCTGAAGAAGAAGTACTATTCGCAACACCATTCTGGGTGTCCTACCCTGAAATGGTCAAGCTGGCAGGTGGTGTGCCGGTGGAAGTTCGTACAACTGAAGAAGGCGGCTTCAAGGTAACACCTGAACTACTGGAAATGGCCCGTACGGACAAGACAAAAGCAGTTATTATCAACAGTCCAAACAACCCAACGGGTACGGTGTACAGCGAAGACGAACTTCGTGCCATTGCAGAGTGGGCAGTTTCCCACAACCTGTACATTATTTCCGATGAAATCTACGAAAAGCTGATCTACGGCAAGGACCACGTTTCTCTAGCTTCCTTTAGCCCAGAGATCAAGGACCGTACCATTGTTGTTAACGGTATGTCAAAGGCTTATGCCATGACTGGCTGGAGAATTGGCTACACGGCTTCCAATACAGACATTGCCAAGCTCATGTCCAACATGCAGTCCCATGCAACAAGTAACCCCAACACTATTGCCCAGTATGCAGCCCTAGAAGCCATTATGGGTGACCAGGAGCCACTGGATGTTATGGTGAAGGAGTTCTCTGCCCGCCGTGAGTTCATGGTGGACCGGATTAATGCCATTGAAGGCCTGAGCTGCCGAAAGCCTGAAGGGGCCTTCTACGTAATGGTTAACATCGAGAAGCTGATTGGCAAGGAAGTTGACGGTCAAGTGATCGAAAACTCCATGGGCTTTGCCCAGTACCTACTGGACTCTGCCCACGTGGCGGTAATCCCAGGCTCTGGCTTCGGTTTTGAGAACTACATCCGTCTGTCCTATGCAACATCCATGGACAACATTATCAAGGGTCTTGACCGGATTGGGTCTGCTATCCAGTAAGCATACCTACTGCCCTTAACATGTGTAGGTCTCCTTTAGGGTGTCCCACTTGGCAGGGATCTGTATGAACCACTCATGAACGACCAAGTGAATACTAGACTAAAAAAGGCGTGGATTGATGAAAATCATCCACGCCTTAAATTTTTGAATAATAAAATTATGTACATTAATGGGAAAAAGTACAATAGTTCGATTGTATATTAACAAACAAAACAGGCGATTAATGTAGGAGATTGCTAAATAATTTACAAACAATCAAGAATGGGTGGGGGAAGTTGGAAGTGACCCCCAAGGGAGGATAACGTTTTCACTATGCATTGATAGGCTTTTCACAAAGATCAGCGCCTGGCCCATTTGAATGGTAAAAACCAAAGGTTACATAATAATCTTATATTTCTGAATATTTAAACTATTTCAGGAAAAGGGGATGTAAACGTATGCAAAACAATGAACAGCTACAGGGTGCAGTACAGGAAATTGTTGAAAAGTATGAACGCAATGCCAACCAGCTTCTGCCGATTTTGACAGAGGCCCAGGAGTTGATTGAGTTCAACTATGTGCCAGAAGGTCTGGCCCAGATCGTTGCCAACCAGTTAAACCTGCCCATTAGCCAGGTCTATGAAGTGGTGACCTTCTTTTCAACACTCAGTGAGACCCCAAGGGGAAGAAACGTCATTCAGGTTTGCGACTCAACCGTCTGTCGCCTCAACAAGAATGATCGTTTGGCGGGTACACTGGAAAAATTCATGGGGATTAAAATGGGTGAGACCACCGAGGACCAGGAGTTTACCTTGGAATTCACACCCTGCTTTGGAGCCTGTGATATTTCGCCGGCCATCCGGGTCAACCGAAAGGTCTATGGGAACCTGACGGAAGAGAAAATCCATGACATTTTAGAACAAATAGGAGGGATTCGAACATGAAACGAACAGCAGAACTGATTTCGATGAACTTCAACAAGTATGATCCAGCCGACGTAAGCTCCTATTTGGCTGTCGGCGGCTTCAAGGCCTTGGACAAGGCCTTTGCCATGGGTCCAGAAGTCATTTTTCAACAGGTGGATGACTCCGGCCTAAAGGGTCGAGGTGGGGCTGCCTATCCTACTGGCAAGAAGCTCCGCCAGTCTGCAGCTGTGCCAGGGGACGTCAAGTACCTGATCTGCAATGCCGACGAAGGTGAACCTGCTACTTTTAAGGACCGGGCTCTCCTGGAGTATGATCCCTATGCCATTATTGAAGGCATGATCATCACTGCTTTTGCCGTTAAGGCCAGTCAGGGATATATCTATATCCGGGAGGAGTACTTCTACCTCCATGACATGCTACGCACAGCCTTACAGGCTGCCAGAGACAAGGGCTACTTAGGGGACAACATTCAGGGGTCGGGCTTTTCCTTTGACATTGACCTCTTTTCAGGGGCCGGGGCCTACATTTGTGGAGAGGGAACATCCCTCATTGAGTCCATGGAAGGTCGACCGGGCCGTCCAAGGACCAAGCCACCCTATACCAAGGTATCAGGCTTATTCAAAGAGCCAACCCTGGTCAACAATGTGGAAACCCTAACGACCATTAAGGCCATCCTCTACCATGGTGCAGAGGCCTTTACCAAGTTTGGAACGCCAGAGAGTCCTGGAACCAAGTTGATTAGCCTATGTGGCAATGTCAACAATCCAGGGACCTATGAAATTCCCTTTGGTATGACCCTCAAGGAAATTGTTGAGGACATTGGTGGGGGGATTCCTGACGGCAAGTCTGTTAAGTTCCTCCAGCTGGGCGGGGCGTCCGGTGCCATTATGCCAAAGAACCTCATGGACACGCCATATGCCTATGAGTCCCTGTGGGACAAGAACCTGGACGTGGGGTCAGGTGCCATACTGGTTGCAGACGATAGCAACCGGATCATCGACTTCCTCGACGCTGTCCAACACTTCTTTTTACACGAGTCCTGTGGCAAGTGTACACCGTGTAGAGAAGGCAATCGTCAGCTGACCCGCATCTTGCAAAGGATGCAAAATGGCGAAGCGACGGACCAGGACGTCAACAATGTGGAGCATATCGCCAATATTATGAAGAACGCATCTTTCTGTGGACTGGGCAAGACTGCGCCGACAGCTGTATTGACTGCGATCCAGTACTTCTCAGACGAGTTGTTCAGCAAGGGGGATGTTTATGGACGTATGTAAGATCACCATTGATAAAAAAGAAGTGACGGTTCCTGTTGGAACCACTATTTTAAAGGCGGCCAAAGAGGCCAACATCAATATTCCGACCCTCTGCTACCACCCGGCCCAGGAGGTCAAGGCCAACTGCCGTATTTGCTTGGTGGACGACGGTCGAAAGTTGACCACTGCCTGTTCCACACCGGCCCAGGAGGGCATGGAGATTCGGACAAACACCCGCAAGGTAAGGGAGACCCAAAAGGGTGTCCTGGAACTGATCCTGGCCAACCATGACCAGGACTGCCTCCGGTGTGTGCGCAACGGCAATTGTGAGCTCCAGGACCTGTGTGAAATGTTTGGGACCTCTCGGACAGACATCCGTAACGTGGCCATTGATGAAGTGATCATTGATTCCCAGGAAATGGACCTGTCCAACCCGTCGATCGTTCGAGACTATAGCAAGTGTGTCAAGTGTAACCGCTGCGTAGAAACCTGCAGAAATGTCCAAGACGCCAGTGTTTTAGCGGCCTCCCACCGGTCGGTGGACTATGCCATCCAGCCGGCTTACGGCAATAAACTGGACGCCACCAAGTGTACCTACTGTGGCCAGTGTATTAATGTCTGTCCCGTTGGGGCCATCTACGAAAAGTCAGCCATAGACAATGTCTGGGACGCCCTGGATGACCCAGACTCCCACGTGATTGTCCAAGTGGCTCCGGCCGTTCGGGTTTCCCTGGGGGAAGAGTTTGGCCTGAATGCAGGTACCCCTGTGACAGGGAAAATGGTTGCGGCCCTCCGTCGAATCGGTTTTGACCGGGTCTTTGACACGGACTTTACAGCAGACCTAACTATTATTGAAGAAGGCTACGAGCTTCTAGGCCGCGTTAATAATGGGGGCACTCTGCCCATGATCACCTCTTGTTCACCGGGTTGGGTCAATTATATGGAGGGTTTCTATGGAGACCTCATTCCCAACGTGTCCACCTGTAAGTCGCCCCAGCAAATGTTTGGATCCTTGAGCAAGACCTACTATGCCGACAAGATGGACATTCACCCGTCCAAGATCTATACGGTTTCCGTCATGCCCTGTACGGCCAAGAAGTACGAGGCCCAGCGGGACGAAATGAATAGTTATGGCCATATTGACGTTAACGCCGTCCTGACCACAAGGGAACTGGCGAGGCTCATAAAAATGGCAGGCATTGACTTCCAGCATATTGCCGAAGAACAGTTTGACGACCCCTTTGGCATTACCACAGGCGCCGGCGTTATCTTTGGTGCCACCGGTGGAGTAATGGAAGCAGCCCTGCGGACTGTTTATGAAGTGGTGACCGGCCAAGAACTGGAAGCCCTGGACTTCCATGAAGTCCGTGGACTGGAAGGTATTAAGGACGCAGAAGTACGCCTGGGAGAAACCACGGTTAAAGTGGCTGTGGCCCACGGCCTGGTCAATGCTAAAAAACTCATGGAGCAAATCCGTGGGGGAGACTCCCCCTACCACTTCATTGAGGTCATGGCCTGTCCTGGCGGCTGTATTGGCGGGGGCGGTCAGCCCATTTCCCTTGACCCGGATGTACGTGCGAAACGGATCAAGGGCATTTACGGGATCGACCGCAACAAGGTTCTTCGAAAGTCCCATGAGAACCCCGCGGTTAAGTCCTTGTACGAAGACTTCCTAGGGGAGCCCAATGGCCACAAGTCCCACGAGTTGCTTCATACGCACTATCAGGCCAGGGACTAAGCAATTAAGGTAATGAAAGCAATGAAAGAGATAAAGACCAAGAGCGAGCACAAATAGGGGATTCATTTTGGTGTGAACCTGACCCAGTTGGGCCACCTACCTTACGTAAAATCAATGAAAGAGCCCGTTTGCCATATGGACAGCCATTTTAACAAAGGATGATCCGCAAACTGGCACACAAAAAGACAGTGGACTTGAACCCTCCACTGTCTTTTTTGAGCTTGCGGGGCTCGAGCCCACAAGACTGATCATTTTATCTCTGTGTTTGCACCTTCCTGGGTGTCCCCCTTCGAGGGATTTCCCACCGCACAAACAGGGCGGTCATGGCTTCACAGCATATGCCGTAAAGAAGGCCGCACGAAAGTCCAATGATTGCTGTTTGGATGTCCCCGCCTAGGCCGTAGGTGACAAAGCACCCGATAAAGGCCGATGGAATAAAGGACAACCACTTTTGCTCCGATTGCCAGCACATGAAAAACGAAATCACCCCTGCACTGAGGGCACCCATCCATGGGGTTGCCACCAGGGCAGTCAGAGTCAGTGCTCCGGTTGCCCAGAGTACACCAGTCAAGTTGGCTGCCGCAGACTTGATAGCACCTTCCAGGCCAAGACCTGCTGCGAAGAAGCTACAACAACCTGCAAAACCAACTCAGGCAGGAATCCCTATCCGCTCTGAAATAAATATCCAGAGGGCTGCAAGAATACCCGCTGAAAGGGACATCGCTAAACGATTATTCATGACAATCACCTCCCATTGTCTCTATGGGGGGAGAAACCCCATTATAACACGGGAAGATTGCTATATAAATAACGATCGAGGGATTTTGAAACTTTTGCTTGGACACTTGAAACTTCTATCGTATGATGGGGAAAAGGTCTGAAATTTCTGGCAAAACAGGAGGGGCACATGTTTGTAGTAATGAATGAACATACATCTGCAGCGTTTAACCATGCGGCAGAAGAGTACCTAATGAACACATTTACAGACGATATTTTTATGTTGTGGCGTGCCGAGCGGGCCATCTTAATTGGGGCTTGCCAAAATGCCCTGGCAGAAGTAGACGTGGACTATGTCAAGGAACATGACATTGAGGTTGTCCGCCGGACTTCCGGTGGGGGCACGGTATTCTGCGACCTGGGTAACACCAACTTTTCCTTTATCAAGTCAGCTGGGGAAGTGGAGAAGGGGGACTTTAAACAGTTCGTAAAGCCCATCCTGGACCTGCTTGAAAGCCTGTTCGTACCCGCTGAGTTTACCGGCCGAAATGACATACTCGTAGACGGCAAAAAAGTCTCTGGCAACGCTCAGTACCGGACAAGAGACCGGATGCTCCACCATGGGACCCTGCTCTATTCAGCCGACCTCTCGGTCTTAGCCAAGGCCCTAACACCGCACCCACTCAAGTACCAGGCCAAGGGCGTAAAGTCTGTCCGGGCGCGGGTGGGCAATATTCAGCCCTATGTAGAGGGGAGCATGGACATCCAGGCCTTTAGACATGCCATTAACCAGTATATCCTAGCCCACATTCCAGGGGCGGTGGCCTACCATTTTACAGACAAAGACATTGAGGCGATCGAAAAGATTGCTGCCAATAAATTTGGGTCCTGGGACTGGACCTATGGACGGTCACCCAAGGTAGCCGTTCAAAATGCCAAAAAGCTAGACGGTGGTGTTGTAGAAACGGCCTTTGAAGTCAAGAACGGTAAACTAAAGGGCGTCCGCTTCTTCGGTGACTTCCTCTGCAAGCGGGAAATCGAAACCGTAGAAGGCCTCCTAGAAGGCGTTTCCCACGAAAAAGATGCGATCGCAAGCAAGCTCAACACCCTGGTATTTGACGATTATTTCTACGGCATAGGTGTCGATGAAATCGTAGAATTACTTCTCTAAGGAGATGGGTTCAAGCAAGGAGGACCTATGACAGAAAAACAAAGAATGCGTAAGCCTTCCTGGCTTAAAGTGCGCATTGAAGACCCTAAAAAACTACGAAATGTAAGCAAGCTGCTTTCCAGTGCCAACTTAAACACGGTCTGTGAGGCAGCCAACTGTCCCAACCGCTTGGAGTGTTATGGACGAAAGACAGCCACTTTTATGATCTTAGGGCGGACCTGTACCCGTAACTGTACCTTCTGTAATGTGACCGGTGGAGCACCCGACCTCCTGGACCCAGACGAACCCATGCGGGTGGCGTCTGCAGTCCGTGAGCTGGGCCTTCGCCATGCAGTCATTACCTCAGTAACCCGGGACGACCTGGAAGACGGCGGTTCTGGCCAGTTTGCCAGTGTCATCCGTAGTATTCGACGAAAGAGTCCAGGAGTGACCGTGGAAGTCCTTATTCCAGACTTCCAGGGGAGTGAAGCTGCCCTCCATATTGTCATGGACCAAAAACCGGACATCCTCAACCACAATGTGGAAACCGTTCCACGGCTCTATGATCGGGTGAGGCCAGAAGCCAAGTACAGCCAGTCCCTAGAACTCATTCAGCGGGCGTCTGAAGCTGGTCTTGTGACCAAGTCCGGATTTATGTTGGGTCTTGGGGAAAAGGACGAGGAAGTGGAAGCCCTCCTAAAGGACCTGAGAGCCCATGGCTGTGACCTGGTTACCATTGGCCAGTACCTGCCGCCGTCCAAGGACCATATTCCAGTGGAGGCGTATGTGACACCAGAAAAGTTCGACCACTGGGGTCGGGTGGCTAAGGAACTAGGCTTTAAGGACGTGGCGTCAGGACCACTGGTGCGGAGTTCTTATATGGCCGATGAAATGATGAAGGATGAGGCGGAAGCTTAGGACCGTATCCAACTTGCCAACTTTGTTGATGATCTGACTGCTGGAAGCCTTTTGGCTACCAGCAGTTTTTTATTGTTTCTTGCCACCCATTGAAAGACGTCAAAAAAAAGGAACGATCGCTGGTATTGGGGGTCAGCGATCGTTCAGGCTTGAAACAATGAATGTTTGTGGTAGGTGTACAAGCTACCACTTGGGGGGCGAAGCTTCATTTCCACCACTGGGAAATCACCTCGCTAGGAGTAATGCATGAGCATTATGGACGGCTATTTTTCAATAACCAAGATGATTATAGAACCTGGGGTTTCCCCTGTCAATGGACTTGGGAAAAGGAAGAAACGTTTTCACAGCCATTTGGACAAATTGCCAAAAGCTTGCAAATGCTCAACAAAATTGGAAATAAGGTAAAGGATTTCCCGAACCTATAGTGGCGAGTCCCATGTCTTCCTTGGAGGTGGATTCTTATACCGGTAAGCATTTAAAGGTGTGATATACTATATCTGTTAATACACGCTTGCAAGAGCTAGGAGGTCATCATGGAAGAAAAACGTACATACAACTTGTTTCAAAAATTCGTCGGGTCCACCAGTAGTCCCCGATTTTTTGCTGATATGGTTGGCAGTAAAACCAGCGCAGCCATTGGCTATATTTGTTTATTGACCGTCATATTGAGCCTGGTTACGTCAACCATCTTTGGCCTAGGCTTTAGGGAGGCCATGGACTTTATCAATACTGGATTTGCTGACAATGCGCCAGAATTTGAAATTTCCGGTGGGGAGTTCCGTATGAGCGGCCCCCAGTACTTTGAAATGATCGAAGGAGACGCAGCCATTATCATTGACTTGGAAGACCGCATGTCCCCGAGTCAAATGGAGCAATATACGACAGGGGTCTATATCAACAAAGACTTCATGTATTCCATTCAGTACGGCCAGTTCCAACAACCCCAGCCCTGGTCCAGTTTCCAAGGCACGGTGATTACCAAGGCAGACACCATTCAGTTCCTGAATATACTGAGGGATGTATGGGTAGTCTTTATCTTCCTGGGTGTATTATTTGCTGTTCTTGGCAAACTGTTTAGCTCCTTGATTGTCAGCGTTATCGCCATGGTGGTTTCGGCCATAACCAGTGCCAAGCTGACCTATAGAGATGGCTATATCCTAGGGGTATATGCCATGACTGGTCCAACCCTGCTGAAATTTGCCCAGAGCATGTTGGCCATTGCCTTCCCAGGTTTAACCATCCCTGGCTTTGGCCTGGTTTACTACCTGATCATTGGTTTTGTCCTCTATGTAGGTATGAGAGAGTACACCAAACAAAAAGAGGCGTCACCGGACGTGGACCAAGACCCACTGGCCTAGACAAAGGACCAGCATTCAGATATAAAGACATCAATTTGTGGCAGTGGACCCCGAAGGCAAACCGGGCCATCTGCCACAGTTTTTTTGGAGGAGAAAATGGACGCATTTCAAACCCAACCCCACCAGCAAGCCTGCTGATCCCCACCGACTCAGTCTGCCGGGTTGCAGACAGGTTTATATGAGAAGGTCAATAATCGGCCTTGGGACAGTCACTGCCGGACAGGACAAGTGGACACACCCATTGGCCAAGTCAGGCAACTGACCACAAGGCTTCAGCCTGTGGACACCCTACAGCACGCCATGGTCCGTGTGGGCATTCAAAGGGACCACTATGCCATAGACCCAGGTGTCTACGCCCTGGGGAAGCCCAGTCCCCAGTCGAACATTATTGTTACCGCCAACTACAAGTACAGTGTAGACTGTGTCCGCTCTGCCCTTGAAGGCAAGGACGCCTGGCTACTGGTCCTAGACACCCACGGGATCAACGTCTGGTGTGCAGCTGGCAAGGGGTCCTTTGGTAGCCAGGAAATCATACGCATGGTCCAAACTAGACACCTTAACCAACTGGTGACCCACAGACGGTTGATACTACCTCAACTGGGCGCACCGGGCGTCTCTGTGAAGGAGGTCAAGCAGGCCACCGGATTTGAAGTTACCTATGGCCCTGTCAGGGCTGAAGACCTGACTAGCTTTATGGACGCAAACTATCAAGCAAGCGAAACCATGCGACAGGTAAGCTTCCGCTGGTATGAGCGTTTGTTGCTGGCCCCTCTGGAATGGGTTAGGGCTATGAAATGGACCCTCCTTTGGCTAGTGATTTGGACGGGCGTCTTGTCCGGAATTATGGGACGACCAGACCTGGTCCTGCCGTTTGCCGGCCTCTATCTGGGGGCTACTAGTGTGGCTACAGTGGTCTTTCCCCTTGTTTTGCCTTGGTTACCTGGACGGGCCTTTGGCCTCAAGGGACTTGTCCTCGGCGGCCTGTGGGTCCTCATCCACACCTTGTGGCTACCACTAAGTAGTTTTTGGTGGGGGCACTTGGTCTTACAGGGGGCTGTCATTGGCTTCTTAGGTCTTAATTTTACAGGGTCAACAACCTATACCAGCTACTCAGGAACGGAAAAAGAGACCCTGACCTACACCAGGGTCTTCGCAGGACTAGGCCTTGTGGCAGTGGTCTTGATCTGTTTGGGCCTAGCCCTTGGAGGAGGTCAGTTATGAAGCCAAATCAATATATACAAGGGGTAGTCAATCTCGCATATGATCCTAAAAAATGTGTGGTGTGTGGTCTCTGTGTTATCGTCTGTCCCCATAGGGTCTTTCAAATGGAAGGCAAGCGGGCCACCCTTACGGACGTGAACGATTGTATGGAATGTGGAGCCTGCCAGAAGAACTGTCCAGTGGACGCCATCCAGGTCCGGGCGGGTGTAGGCTGAGCCTATGCCATCCTCAATGGAAGGTTCTCCGGAGGAGGACCCAAAATCTAGTTGGCAAAGCCCAACCTTAAACAGCAAAATGAACATAAAAAGGCACGATCTAAGCTTTTGCATCTTAGATCGTGCCTATTATTTATCCTTTAAGGTCGATAAAGCGACCATGGGCGTTCTCGCCTTCGTCAATGGCTGAGGTGTTGGGCGGGAGGGGCTTGAGGTCGTGGAACAACTTGTAGAGGCCGGGAAGTAGGTCCTGGCCAATAAAAGCCAAGCGGTCGGGCGTATCATTTAAGGCCTTTCGCAGTTGGTACTTGTTAAGGTAGAGCTTGAAGTCCGGTTCCACGTAGAGTCCGATATCCTCCAGTTCGACTATGAATCCACGGATATAGGCTCCAATCACGTCCACATGGTTGGTTTCGAATACCTTGTCAAAATCGGCCGCAGAATCCATCGCTTCGTTGAATGCCTCCACAAAGGCAAGCAAGTGTTCGTAGAAGTGTTCTTGATCGTTTTCGAAGGCTTCGATTTCGGATTCCAGCTGCTGCTCCCGGGCGTTGAAACGTTTGTACTCATCACGGTATTTCTGCATGCTGTCATAAAACTGATCGATGGACAACATCCGCCCAGATGGTGTACTGGAGTCCGAGTCGCTGGACGCGGACGCCGGTCGAACAGGGCCAATATACGCAGTGTTTTTAATGTACTTAGACCGACGGAGGTGGCGTCCAGTTTGACTACTGGCTTGTTTGCGAGCAACTTTTAGCATATGCCCACCTCCTTTGTATGGTTATCGGTGAAAACCCCTCTCAACTTGAGGGTTATTTAGGGGATTTGTGATAAAATAAACTCAAACGTTGCAAAAGGAAAGGATGGTAGTCAATGGATTCTACCCGCTTTGATATATTGCGTAAAAACATCTCCGATGCACTCTTAGATCCCATTTTCTTGCACCGATTCAACATCGAAGAAGGCAAGATGCATCGGTTCTTATACGGAGACCACTTCACCGAAGAACTCCACGAAATGATCACCCGCAGGGACTATCACTCCCTGTCCCTCCAAAGTGCCATGGAGCCCATTTTGGCCCAGCTCTTTGAGAATGACCGGCCTGAACATTTTCTCCAATACATACATGACTATGTCCTACATTTGAACTTCCCAGCAGCCAAGGACTTTACACCAAATAAGGAATGGGAAGCCGCAAGCCAGGTCTACTTGAAGGCCTTTCATATCATGTCCACCTTCCAAAAGACGGCAGACGACGGCACTTGGCAAAGTCAGTACGCCCTAGAATACCTGCCAGAACACGATATTACCAATCTGGAAAATGACTGGGAGTACCGCCGATTCATGGAGGCCTTTTCCCGGGAGTACACCTATGAACTCATGAAGCTCAACCAGGAAGTGGTGGGCTATTCAACCCTGGACCACGTCTGTGGTGTCCACTATATTGCCATGAAGATTGCCCGGCAATTAAAGCGCCTAAAGCTACCCGTTGACCTTGGACGGGTTTCCGGTGCTGCAGCGGGCCATGATATTGGAAAATACGGCTGTCGCCCCGACGAGATGCGCCGCGTGGCCTACTATCACTACTACTATACGGGCGAATGGTTCCGCAAGCACGATATCGTCTATATCCGTAATATTGCCATCAACCATTCAACTTGGGATTTAGAACTGGAAAACCTACCTCTGGAAGCCTTGATCCTTATTTATGCTGATTTTAGGGTCAAGTCCAATGAAAATCGAAAAATGACCATCTATGGCCTAGACGCTTCCTTCCAGGTGATTCTGGACAAGCTAGATAACGTGGACGAAGCCAAGGAAATGCGCTACAAGCGGGTCTATGCAAAACTCAAGGACTTTGAAGAGTACATGATCCACCTGGGTGTGGACGTGGACCCCAACTCCGACCAGGAAATTCCCGACGGCTATACGCCACACTTTGACCACTATTCCTTGTTGCAGGGCCAGGACATTGTCAACAGTGCGAAAAATGCTTCGATTGCCCATAACATCAGGCTTATGCACCATTTACGTGACGAGTCTTCCCTGAACAAAATGCTGGAGTCCGCCCGAGACCTCAACAACCTCAGTGGCCTTCGAGGCTATATTGAAATTCTGGAAGAGTACCATACGTACTTGACCCAGAAGCAGAAACTGATTGTGATCAAGTACCTCTATGAGCGATTGATCATGCCTGAGGAAGACATTCGCAAGCAGTGTGCCTCTTTATTGGGTACGGTGATCGGGACCTATGATGAGGAACTCCGTAAGGAACTGCCCAAGGACGCCAATTATGTCCTGCCGGAAGTCATGGCAGTGGGCCTCTTTGAAAAGTATGTGAATGAGTTCATGTACCCGGACCAGAAAATCTTTGGCAAGCACCGGGACTGGATCAGTTATGCCACAGCCAGTATGATCAGTGCTTATTTTAAGGCACAAAAAAATGAGAAAAAACGCAGGGAGTCCTTGGAATTTGTACTGGGCTTCTTTGAAAATACGGCCTCCCATGGGGACGCCGACTTCTATCTCTTATCCATGATCAAGGGTTTGCCCCTGGGCCAATGTACGACAGACCAGAGGATGGTTGTCCTCCAGTTTGTTTATAATCTGATTCAAAATCAGGATATCAATCTGCGTTTGGCCGCCTATGAATCCCTGATTGCCCTCCTGCCTATTCTAAAGGACAAGGTCAGCGAGCGTTACCACCTTGACGAAGAACTACTACTGGGCATGGAGCATTCAGAGTACCCAGCAGAAAACTATGCCCGCTTGAAAATGGTGGAGTCCTTTGACCTGGGCAGTGAAACCTGGGAACAATATGCAGACTACTGTAGGGAAGACCTGGTCAAGTTGTCCGATCTCTTCTTGTCCAACTTGAAGTCTGCAACCCACTTTATACCGAAGAAGTTCCAAGTGGAGCTCCTCCTCCGCCATACCATCTACAATCAATATGACAATGCCTTCTACACAGCCATGCACTTCTGTAACCTCTTGAAGGTTTCCGCCTTGGAAACCGTGCGGAATACAGCAGGAGAAGGTTTACTTCAGTTGGTACCCAACCTGTCCTTTGAGCAGAGAAATGATATTGTCATCGAGCTCCTTCGGGCCCTAGAAATGGAGAGCTTCCAATTTACCCGTTACATTCCCAAGTACCTAGGCCAGTTGCTCTTGTACCTGCAGCCGGTTGAATTTGACGAAATCCTCGATAGCTTTGAGGAGAAGGTCAAAAAGGCCAACCCGCAGATTATCACCCTCATGTTACAAACCGTCGGAGAGGCCCTGTCTTCCTACTCCAAGTACAAGGAAATGTGCCAGGGGGACGACAGCGGTTACAAGCAGCGAATGATCAAAATGCTGGGTATCTTGTTTAATGGCTTTGTGAACTACAACCCCAAGGTCAACCAAACGGCCTTCCAGGTTATTGGCAAGTCCATTTATGCCTCAACGTCCTTGCAACTGGAGGAAAAGCGGGATATCTTCCGGATGACCGCTAAAAAGATTTTGTCACTCATGGCGGACACGGACGAAAAGATCGAACTGGTCTTCTTCAACAATGCCTCTGGGCTCAAACATATCTACCGCTTTATTTCGGAGTATACCTTCCAGAATGAGCGTTTGTTAATGGACCCCCACCCCAAGGTGGCCTTTTTCCCAGGAGCCTTTGACCCCTTTAGTTTGAGTCACAAGCAGATTGCCCGAAACATTCGCGACATGGGCTTTGAGGTTTATCTGGCTGTGGACGAGTTCTCTTGGTCCAAGCGAACCCAGCCCAACCTGATCCGCCGGGACATCATTAAAATGTCCGTGGCAGACGAAATAGATATTTACACCTATCCCCGTTACTTGCCAACCAACATTGCCAAGCCCCAGGACCTCAAGGTCCTCAGGGACCGGTTTGAAAATGCAGAAGTTTATGTGGTGGTGGGGGCAGACGTCATTGTGAATGCGTCCGCCTATAAAAAGCGGGATGGGGACAATAACATTGGAACCTTTAAGCACGTGGTCTTTGAGCGGCCAACCTCCCAAAGGGAGGACAATGAGGAATTCCAGCAGAAGTTTGAAGTGGCCTTCAAGTCCTTACCCGAAGGGTCCATCCGCTTGCAGTTGGAACGGCAGTATGAGTCCATTTCCTCCACCCAGATCCGTAATTATATAGACGAAAACCGGGATATTTCCGAACTGGTGGACCCCCTTGCCCAGCGCTATATTTATGACAAGGGCCTCTACCAAAGAGAACCCATGTTCAAGGAAGTCTTGACGACCAAGTCTCTTACCTTGGAAATCGTAGACTCTCCAACGCCGACCCTCTTGGAGGAGCTGGCTACGGTGGTCAAGTACGACTTCACTGACACCTACATGCGGTTCAAGGAGTACTCCACCCGCAAGAGCGTTAGGCTCCTGATCCTAAGGAGTATTGACGACAACCGGCGGATCATCGGTTTTGCAGCCTTCCACTGGCTGCGAACCATAGACATTTATCTGGAGTTTGAAGACGAGTACCTGTCGGACTACATCCGTGACCATTCCGTGGGCCGCCTGGTGGTCATCGACGGTGTCTACCGGAATGCCAAGGAGTCCATGCACAATGTGGAGCAGCGCCTATTAACGGAGACTCTGGCCTTCTGTCTAGCCAAGGACTACTCCTATGCCATATACAAGGACATGTTGGTGGACACACCGGACACCCGTCTGGTCAATGCCCTCAAGCAGTCGGGCTTCCAGAATGTCCTGGGCCGTACCAGCGGCGAGTCCGCTTATGTGGTCAATATGAGTTCACCAGTGACCTTTATCCAGGATATTAAGTCTGTCCTCAAGGCCCCCTTTAGGAACTCTGAAGTGGTGATTGCGGCCATTGAGCGGTCCCGCCGCCGCATGCAAAAAGCCATGACCAAGCTCTATCCCGGCGAACTGGTCATTACCTTTGACCGGACCATGATTTACGAACACCTAATTAAAAAGATTTGTGATGAAAACAATATGCCGACCACGCCTCTGGAACCCAGAACCCTTGGGGACAAGATGTGCGTGCCCTTTGGGGCTATTTTTAGCCGGTGGAGACTCCCAAATACGGTGACCAAGTCCTTGCACACGGAGAAGTTTTTCTCACCTGACTTGAAACGGCACAAGGTCAAGGCTGCACCCTATTACTTGACCCTTCGCAACCAGGTTAAGACCATTAAGTCCTTTGAGCGGGACGTTATTCTTGTGGACGACCTTCTCAATAAGGGCTACCGAATTAAGGAGTTAGAGCCCCTATTCAAAGAGCATGATGTCCGCATACACAAGTTCTTTGTGGGTATACTATCAGGGCGAGGCAAGGCCTTGATGGAACAGAAAAATATCGATGTGGATTCCGCCTACTTTATCCCTAGGCTCAAGGTATGGTTTACAGAGTCCAAACTCTATCCCTTTATTGGTGGAGACATCCTTTGGAGAGGGACCATTCCAGAGCGGAACCTCTTCCCATCCATTAACTTGATTGTGCCTTATACCTATCCATCTTATATTAGGGACGCCTCCCAGAAGGCCATTTATAAGATGTCGGAGATTGCCATTATCAATGCCATTGAGATCTTGCAGGCCCTGGAAGAGGAGTACCAGTCCATCCATGAACGGATGTTGACCCTGGCCCACCTTGGAGAGGTCATTATGTCTCCTCGGATTCCTGACAAGGGCTATAATATCGAGTACGACATGAACCACAAGGGCTCTGATTATTTGAAGAATGAGTTGGAGCATTTACGGCGTTTACGAAGTACCTTTCATTCATAGGAGGTAGAACATGAAAACACCATGGGATGATCGCATTGTGATCAAGCTGTCAGAAGAAAATGAATGGAATGTGCGCATGCCAGCCAAGAAGTCAGACCAGCCGGTTTTATGGCTCAAGCACCAGGGTAACCGGTGTCGCATGTTTTTCGAGGAACATGGGATCTTGACACGCAGCTTGCCGACAGTGGACATTTTGTCCACAGAGGAAGACCAACCCCTACACATGAAAAAAGACCTTGCTGAGCATATTCAAAAACATGGCATTCAAGCAGTGAACCCCAACTGTGATGGCTGGGAGCTGAGTGTCCAGCGGAACACCAAAAAGCCATGGCGGGTCCATGTTTTAGGCCTAGGTGACGTGGGAGGAACCCTGCTGACAGGCCTTCGGCTCTTGGCAGACGAGGCCGTTGAGGAAATCGGCATATTCGATCTGGACACCAACCGCCGACGTCGTTGGGCCTATGAACTCAACCAGATCGTTGACCCCAACCGCCACTATATGGCTCCGGTCATTGAAATTGAAATGGGCAGACTATTTGATTGTGACATGTTTGTCTTCTGCGCCTCCAAGGCAGTCCCCAAGGTTGGTGAAGAGGGCAAGGACGTCCGCATGGTCCAATATGAGGCCAATGCCCAGATCATAGAAATCTATGCCAAAATGGCTCGGAATGCCAATTTTAAAGGCATATTTGCCGTTGTGTCTGACCCTGTTGACCAACTGTGCAAGGTGGTGTGGGATCGGTCCAACCGGGATGACAAGGGCAACTGGGACGGAACAGGCCTATTGCCAGAACAGGTGAGGGGGTATGGACTTGGTGTCATGTATGCCAGGGCCAAGTATTTTGCCAATGAGCTCAATGTCCCCTTCCATGATGGTCGCGCATATGGCCCCCATGGCAAGGATTTAATCGTAGCCAACAGTATTGCGGGTTATGATCGCCAGGTCAGTGAAAGCCTAACGGAGAAAACCGTTACGGCCAATTTAGCTGTCAGGGAAGTGGGCTACAAGCCCTACATTGCACCGGCCCTGTCATCAGGAGCCATCTCTCTCCTCCATACCATTTGGGGCAACTGGCACTATAGTGCAGTGGAAATGGACGGGGCCTGGATGGGGTGTCGTAACCGCAGAACGGCCTATGGAGACCAAGTGGAACGAATGCCACTACCATCGGTTCTCCTGAACAACATCAGACAAGTACATGACAAGTTGGCTGCCCATGAATAAGCTTCATGTGGTTGCCTTTCAAGAGGATAAGAGTCGTCTGGATCGAATGATTCAGGCGGCTGTTTCAGGTCTTCCCCATGAAAGTGTACACACCAGCCATGTGGATAACTGGAAAAGCAAGCGACTCTTGATTGCTGTGGATGTGGATATCATTGGGGGCAATGCGCCCTTGTATAAGTGGCTCCGGAGCCTCTACACCCAGGGAGACCAACCCCTACACGGGGCTGTGGCGGCAATCCTGGTCAACAGTACCTCAGCCCTCTATACCAAACGGGTGGCCCAGTACACCCTGTACCATTTGAATAGGCTGGGTTGCCGGGTTATTGGTCATCCCCTAGTGGAGGCAACAGGCCAACTGGAGAACTTTCTTACCTGGCAGAAAACCATGGACCTCAGCCTAGAGGACATCTGCATGAAGATGTGTGGGGAATTAGGCCAACGGCTCCAGGCGTATAGTGTTCCCTCCGTGGACCAGCCTAAAATCCTCATGCTCCACGCCAGTGCCCGTGAAACCTCCAATACCCTCATGCTCTGGCAGTTGATTAGCAAGCACTTGCCCGGAGCAGAGATAGAGGAGTACCATATCCAGGACGACCAAATCGCAGAATGTAAGGGGTGTACCTTTAGGACCTGTATGCATTTTTCTGACATGCGGTCCTGCTACTATGGGGGCATTATGGTGGATCAAATCCTGCCAGCCATTGAGGCGGCTGACGCCGTGGTATGGATTTGCCCCAACTATAATGACGCTATTTCAGCCAAACTCATGGCCGTGATCAACCGGTTGACGGTCTTATACAGGAGGGTCTCCTTTAAGGAGAAACGCTTGTTTAGCATTATTGTCTCAGGCAACTCAGGAAGTGACCTTCTGTCCACCCAGCTTCTGGGGGCCCTCAATATCAATAAGGGTTTTATGCTCCCGCCGGACTATGCCATGATGGCCATCGCCAATGATCCAGGTTCCATTTTGGAACAGGCAGATATCCAGGAAAGGGCAGCTGCCTTTGGCCAACAGATGATGGCAGAATTCCATACAAACTTAGAGTAAGAGCCACACGGAAACGTTGTCGTATCAAGGGCTATGCCATAAAATATGACAACGTTTTCTTTGCTTTTGCTATTGAATAGTCAGAAAATTCTGTTATAATGGACTTAACCTAATTTTTACAAGGAACCTACATAAAAAGAAGGTGATAACACATTTTGTTTAGCAACCGGGTGAAGATCGAAAGAAGGTGAATCCACCAGAAACTTAACTCGTATTATAGGATGTTGGCAATCAAAGGTTTGGAATTGAAGGAGATGATTCCACCACAGTATTTATAACGTTCAAGCGATAGAGTAAAAGTACGGTTGTAATCATATGTGGCGATCGACCATTCACATATGTCAAAGGAATATAGGTTTCATAGCAGTTTAGAACCAAGGAATTGGTGTGGTAGGGTACCGTAAGATGAACCATGGTACTATACCCAATACACGTGTATAACTGAAATGGAATTTGCAACATGTATTAAAGCGGCGTGTCTCGTATGAGGCACGCCGCTTCTGGTGTCTACCGGAGTAGCAAAGGCTAGCCGGTGATCATCTGTTTTAGTGACTGATTAGGTTCGCTGAAATCTAGGTCGCTTGAGGACCAAAAGGATGACAAGGCCTGTGGCCAAGGTGACGCCAATGCCAGAATAACCAGCAAACAAGTTGATTTTAGCCAATTGGCTAAAGAGGATGCCAAAGCCAATGGACGAGACTTGCATGATAAAAGAGTAGGCTGACTCCGCAGTGGCCCTATAGGCACTGGATGCATGCCGGTGCAAGTCCGAAAGGGAAACCACTTCCATGATGGCTGCTGAGGCCATGCCCATATAGATAAAGACGATGGAAACTGGATGTCTAAAGACGGACACGCTGACATAAGCCAGGGCCGAACTGCCCAAGAGGATGTGGTAGAGCAACCAAGGTCGCTGATGAAACCACTTTCGCACGGTGTAGGCCTGGGCACCAGAGAATGCACCTACCAGGGCACTGATGCTGGCTAAAAAGCCAAAGGCTAAGAGGGGAATCCCCACGGCGTCATAATAGTTTTGGCTAAACTCGTCAAAGTAGGTGATACTTCCACCCACCAGCATACCGTAGGCGATGATTCTTCTGACCAGGGGACTTGACTGTAAAAAGTCCAGGGCCAGTCGCAAGGGATTGCCTTCAGCTTGACCCTCCTCGTCATCTTGGACAAGGTGACGGCTGGGTTCCCTTAAGAGCAAGGTACATATAACAGACAAGGCCGCGCTAATGGCTGACAAGTAGTAGGTGACCACCAAGGGATAGTACTGGGCGATAAGGCCAGCACCAATGGCAGCTACACCATAACTCATATAGGTCACAAATCGCATACGGCCCAGATGTTTTTCAAAGTCATCTTCTTTGTCAATTTCCACAAGGGTGTCATACAAGAGGGCGTTGAGGGCACCACTGTAAAGGGCGGTACCAACACCGGCCATGGCCACCACAAAGGCAAAGTGCCAAAAGTTGTGGGCAAAGATTAAAAGGATAAACTCAAGGAGACTAATGAATGAGGCAAATACGACTGCCCGTTTCCGGCTCCACAGGTCTGCCCAGACCCCAGAAGGGATCTCCAATAGCAAAATGACGGCAGCATAAATAAACTCAGTATAGACCGTCTGGGTTATGGTCATGCCCCTGGAACGCCAGTAGATCCGTTCAATGGCGTAAGCAAAGATAAATGAGCTAAAAAAGTGATATCCATATAAATAAAGTAGATTTTTCTTTATGGTTTTCATTGTGTTTTCTCCTCCAAATAGATGTGTTTACCAGCAGTCATCTACTTGGTGGGGGTCGTGCATGTTAGTTGTTGCCGCGAATACGATAGATCATGACAGACTCCTTTCCAAATTTTACTTACTTTCAGTATACCCAAGTTTGGTGACTAAGGTCCTGACCAGAGGCCATTTGACACGAAAATGCAACGATACTGACTGATTGTCCTCAGATCGGGTATGTATGAAATGCGATGGAATGGTTGAATAGGAGTGATTGGAATGATTGGGAAAACCAAAGTAGCCGATTACAAAACAAGAGTAGACCGCGGATTTCCATTGGGCCAACAACAACTCTGGGACTTTATACTATCAGCCGAAGCCAATGGGTTCATTACTGGAAACGATACCTGCGGGGTCAGTGCAAGTGTGGGGGATTGGTGTGAGGGCGAAATTGTCTCCTACCGGGTGACCACCCTTGTGGAAGGAAAAGAGCTTCGTATGAAGTGGAAACGGGCACTCTGGCCAGACTTCACCACAGTCATCCTCAAGGTGATGGCCAAGGCCAAGGGCCAGTCCACCATCGAAATTGCCCATGAGGGCCTTTTCGACCAGGTGATGACCATACAAATGAAGGAGTACTGGGAGGACGCCTTAAAGAAATTAGAAATCCTCGCCATTGCGGCCCAGTATGATTTTTGACAACTTAAAGCCAGACCATGGCTGATGGCAAGAAAAAAACGGCCCTAGCATTCGCTAGGGCCGTTATGATTATACTGTGTTTCATGCGGGTTACTTAAATGACGAAATCTCAATGTCGTCAATGTGAAGAACAGAACCTGGAGACTTGAACTGGATCACCAGCTTGTCTACCACCTTGCTATCCACCTTGGTTTCTACCATCTCCCAGATATTCGCTGCCCGTGGGACATGCTTGACTTCTCTGGAGAAGACCAGGGTATCCCCGTTGTATCCATTAAAGGTTACCGTTACGGGCTCTGTGCTGTCAGACAGCATCCAGAGGGATAGGATGGTGCTGTTGTCAATGAAGACATCCTTCATGGTAATGGAGCCAGTGCCGTCACCTTCTCTAAGGTCCAGCATGATGGACTTGCTACCACTGCGGTAGATACTTGTGTCCTCACTACCATTCTCAGAAGTGGTATAGGTATACTTGTCCAACTTCTCAGACGGGGTAGCCGTGTCCGTGCCATCTGTTTCTTTTTCAATGTCTGTGATATCTTCTGAGGCAAAACTAAAGCTTCTTTCCGCTGTCTCAGACCACTGGTCGTACTTGTCCTTGACCCGGAGGGAAATCACATAGTTGCCTTCATTCTTGAGCGTAATATTGAAATGGGTTTGCTTGTCTGTATAAACGCTGGTTTTAGTCCCGTTTATGTCTTTAAAGAGTTCCCATTCAGAAGCTGCAATTTCATTGCCTTGACCGAAGGCTACACTACGGTTTACAAAGGTGTAGATGTTACCGTCTCGGGAATATTCAAAGTCAGCCGTAGGTGGCTTTCTTTCTTCTGTGGCAAATGGATTAAAGAAAATCAAGAAGGCCGCAATGGCTGCAATGGCACCCAGCATGACGATTAGGGCCACATTTCGCTTGGGTTTCTCGTCTTCTTGGTCCAGTTCACTGAAAAGTTCGTCGACCACTTCAAGACCATCCAGTTCAACGGACTTGTCAGTATTGGTTTCAACAGCGGGGGCCTCAACTTCTGGTGCAGGTGGCTCCATTGCTGGAGGTTCCCCAACAGAATCTGTAGGCTCGCTATCCGAAAGGTCAATGGTTTCCGGTGTCTCTGACGGCTCAACTGGGTCAGGGACATCAGAATCACCTAAGGCCGCTCCGGCTAGACCGGCTCCAGCAGCTCCACCAAGCGCAGCACCTGCAATGGCTGCTCCACTGTCAGAAGAGTCGTCATTGCCATGGTCATAGATAAAGGCCTGCTTAAAGGCTTCATCGATGGCCGAAATAGACCCATAGCCATGGGGATTGTTATGTAAATCGCCAACAAAAGCTTTCACTTTTCTGTCTGTTAGCTCGTCCACTTGCTTTACGCCGTGGGTGAGGAGCATTTGAATGGCATTGCCAATTTTTACGACCACATTTTCTGGCGCCAAGTCCGTTTCGATTTGCTTGTCCACAATGATTAACTCATTGAGAAGCAACTCGCCATTTTGAACAATAACCTGGTTGTCATCCACAAAGATGGACGTGAAATAGGGGTCAAATGCTTCGTATCGTTTTACCTTATTTAAATAGTCATAGGCTAAATTTGCTCGATCTTCAGGTGTAGAAGAAAAACTCTCCAAATAGTGTGCCAGAGATGTTCCTTCTTTGTACTCTGTGACAACAACCAACTCATTCTCGTTGTCTTCCAGATGGATCAAATTGTCCAGCGTTGTCTCCAGCGCCTGCTTAAATGCAGCGCCCACACGACCGCCCTTTGTAAACACATTGATGACCACTACGTCATCTGGCTGATCGATTTTCGCCCCCATCATTATCTTTTGGTAAGGGTTCTGTTCGAAGACTTCTAGGACATTGAACTTTTCCGAATACGGTCCGCTCATGTCGATGAACACCTTCCTTCTCATATATACTCGTCGTCGCTCCACCCAAAGGTTGGGTGAAATGCGCAACGTTCCCTGCCTCTACAAAATATTATATAATAAAGTCACGGGAGTGGAAATGGTCAAATGTGTTACAATCCCATTGTTTTCCCGTGTTTTCCGAAACAGTATTGATAGATATTTGGAAGAAACCCATGAAACGAGGCAAATCATGACCAAATGGCTACATATCAGCGATGTACATTTTGGCCGACCCTTTCGGTCCCGTACCGAAAATGGCCAGCAATTTCTCATAGACCGCCAGCAAAACGCCTTCCGCCAGGCCATTCAATTCGCCATGGAGGAAGAGGTGACCGGCGTCCTGATCACAGGGGACTTGTTTGATACAAAGACCCCGTCATTTATCCATGTCCACCAGGTCCAGCAAGCCATAAACCGCTTGGCCGATGCGGGGATACCGACGTTTCTACTGTCCGGTAATCACGACCCTGCCCCTGGTTATCGTGGTCTTAAGACACCCGGTGGTGGCCACATTTTTTCCAGTGGCGAGCCAGTGGGCATCCCACTTATGAAAGGTGGACAGCCAGTGGCCATGGTTTACGGGTGCGGCTATGAGGAAAACTGGGACGCTGTTAATCGCGTTCAGTCCTATCCCATCCACCAGGAAGACCTTCCTGCCATTGGCCTGGCCCATTGCTCGGTGGTTGGCAAGGCTTTTGGAGACCAGGTCGACCAATACCAACCCTGCACCCAGGACGACCTTGCCAGTAGGGGCTATCATTACTGGGCCCTGGGGCATATTCACATGCCTCCTGAATTGGACTGGGTTCCTGGTGGCTACGGCGGCTCCTTAATGGGGCTGGACCCTTCTGAAACAGGCCCCCATGGGGGCTGGTTGGTCACCCTAGACGCGACCTATCAGCCAGTTAAAAGATTTATCCCCTTTGGGGGAACAACCTTTTCCTTAGTAGACCACCAAGTGGAAGCTGAGAGCCTTATGGGGCTGACTCAAGACCTGGTGGCACTACTGGCTTCTACCCAGGTCAGGGACCAGTGTGTCCGTGTTAATTTATCTGGACGGTCCCCCCTCTATAGGGACCTAAAGTCAGAAGCGGTTCTAAGCGACCTGGCTACCCAACTGGAATGGGAGACGGGTGCCATAGAGGTCGATATTCGGTCTGGTGTGGGTCCTCGGATCGACCTGGAAGAATTGATCTCACTTTCTCCATACTTGGCCAGCCTAAACCAGGTGGCTAGAGATCTTGGGGAAGGTGACGACCGGATACAAAGAGCCAAAGAAGAACTTTTGGATCGGTTGGTGAAACATGCAGATTAAAAAACTATCCAGTTGGGGATATGGTCCCCTCCAGGGGCAGATCAATCTCAACCCTGGTATAACTGTTCTATTTGGTCAGAATGAAGCAGGAAAGTCTACCCTCCAGCAAGTTATTGAAGATGGCTTATTTGGATTTGATGTTAAGAAGGCTGACAAGCACCCCCATAAACACTGGGACGCAAATGACTTGCGCCTGTCCATGGAAGTGGAAACAGGGGAGGAAACCCTAACAGTCCACCGGATATTGGGCTCAGATCCTAATGGGTGGACCGAACAAAACGCCATCCGTCAAGAACTGAAAAATCAGCCCCTGGAAGACCAGGTGGGCAGAAGTCTCTTCCGTCGCTTGTTTCGACTGTCCTTGAAAGACTTACTCCAATTGGAGGATGTCACCTGGACGGAGTTACAAAGTCGTATTGCCAACCAGTATGGCCTGGACCTCATTCGCCAGCCCCATGAGGTGGCAGGGGAACTGCGGACGGAAATGCACGGCCTTTATCGTGAAAATCGAAGGGGCAAATACAAGGTCAAAGCCATTGAAGAAGAAATGTCATTGGTTAAGAAGCAAATCAGCCAAGTTATGCAAGAAAGTGAAGCCTTGGCTTCTAAAAAGCAAGACCTTGATGAGCTTCAATACCGCTTAAAACGCCTTGAAGATCAATTGGTCAACGACCTGCTGGAGTTGGAAAACCTTAACAAGGACCTTCCAATTCTCCAACTCAAGGAACAACAAGAGGGCCTGGTCCAGCAGATTAAAGCCGGCCAAGCAGGCATTGGGATTCCTGACCAGCTCCAAAGACGAAAGGGTACAAGAGACCAACTTGAAAATCGACTGGTTCAGGTGGAAGAACAGCTGCAGGCCCTTCAAGGGGAAAAGCCAAGACTCAATCCCTTGGTCAAGCGACTGGACCACCATGAAGAGGAAGTCCTAAGGGCTCTGGAATTGGGCAAGGAGTATGTGGGTATCCACCAATTAATCAAACAAGTGGACCAGCAAATCAAAGCCAAAAGAAACCAGGTGATCCTCCTTCAAGGTCAGTTGGTGGAGCAGCCCTGGGACGACGATCTGGTGTCAGTGTGGCAACAGATTATTCCAGAGGATATACAGTGGCATAATAAACAAGCCTCCCTCCATAAACATATCCATTGGATTCTTTATGGAGCGGCCATGGCCAGTGGTGTTCTGGCCTGGTTCATGAAACAGGCTTGGTTGTATGGACAGGGAGTCGTCTTTGCAGTATTGGGCTACGCCCTTTCCAGACAGGCCCGACGCCTCCAAGGCAAGGTCCCCAACCTGCCCCTTACCTTTAATCCCACGACACCTGAAGGTCAAGGCGTATTTCTGGGTAAACTCTATTCTATGATTGAGGCAACGGGACAATTGGACCAACTCCTGAAAGACAAAACCGAAAAAACGCAGGGTTTGGAAGCCCTTAGACTAGAATTGGCCCCACTCTTCTCCTTGTTATCCATTTCAGGAGACCAAACTGCAGATCAAGTTGAAGTTTTGGATAAACGGTACAATGAATGGAAGGAAAAGACCAGCAAAAGCAGCCAAATGACCACTCAAGTGACTCAACTGAAAGACCAGCAAAAAGAACTTCTAGAAGAACACAGGGCCAATGACGCCTCTATGCAAGACTTGCGGGCTGTCTTGCACGGTCTGCATGAGGACAAGGACGAAGCTATTCTCATGGTCCAACGGGCCATCATGGCAAAAGACCAGCTCCAAGAGGTAGAAGCCCAACTGGTGGGTTATCCAAACCTAGAGTGGAACTTGAAGCAGACCTTGGCCCGGGTGACCAGCCTGCAACAGGCGACTGCAAACATGAAAGAGGAGAAGGCCTCTCTACGGGTCCAGCAAGTTAAGCTTGAGGAGCAGCTTCGACTGGGTATGTCCAATTCCAGCCTCCAGCAACTCCAGTCAAAACTAGCTGTATTGGAGAGAGATAAAGAGGAGGCCATGGACCGGTGGTCTTACTTGCGACTCATGTTGCAAATCCTTGAGGAAACCGACACAGTCTTCCATGCAAGCCACCAGCCCCAGTTGCTACAGGCAGCATCAACCTATTTCAAAAGTCTGACAGGGGGTCGCTACACCAGCATCCAGCTGGTGGAAGACAACCAGGGACTCCATGTCATTAATCAGCAAGGACGCATCATCGAAAAGCCAGACGTGTTGAGCCGTGGTACCCGGGAACAATTGTACTTGTCTCTACGTTTCGCTATGATGGATGTGGTGGACCCTTCTGGCACACTCCCGATTTTATTGGACGAGGTCTTTGTCAATTGGGACCAAGGGAGGCGGCGACAGGCTATTGACCTCCTGTCTCAGGTAGGCTACAAGCGGCAGGTTATTGTAACGACCTGTCATGAATGGTTTGCCAGTGAAGTGATAGACCATGGTCGTGTTAAGGTATCTTTGGTGAATTTGGAGGACAGGGAAGATGAGCAAGCGACGGAAAGAACAAGCTGAATTGCAAAAGAGTCGCGAGGAAATCCTACGCATGCGGTCGGACAATGCCAAAACGGAAACCCGGAAGTTTGCTTGGGAATATGATCTAGAGATCCACCGAAGACAGCAATCGCTGAATCGATATCATTCGTTTGGTGCGACCTGTGGCATTTTGGCCTTGGTCCTGGTTATTGTATTAAACTGGAGCCAGTTGGTCCGCATCGTGACAGCATTTTAAAAGGAGGCCCATATGAAATCCAGTGAACGGATTCAAGTGGCACAGCGGATCTCAACAGTGTCCATTGGAGCCAATGTGCTTCTTTCTGTTGTGAAAATATTTATTGGTATCATCGGACGTTCCTCGGCCCTGGTGGCCGATGGTTTTCACTCGGTTTCTGACGTGGCAACAACGGTGATGGCCATGGTGGGGGTTCGGATCGCAGGCCGCCAGGACGACGATGACCACCCCTATGGTCATGAAAAAATTGAAGCGGTGGTGGGCAAACTCATGGCCACAATCCTCTTCATCACTGGGGCCTGGATCGCCTACAATGCCTATTCACATTTGGCAGCGGGAGACGTGGTGATTCCCGACAGGATCGCCATTTATGCAGCCCTCTTGTCCATTGGCGTCAAAGAGGCCATGTATCACTACACCATGGCTGGGGCCAACAAGATCGAGAGTGCAGTGCTCAAGGCAGACGCTTGGCACCACCGGTTGGACGCCATCTCTTCGGTGGGGTCATTTATTGGTATTTTAGGGGCCATCATGGGACTGCCCATCTTAGACCCCATTGCTTCAATCTTAATCGGTGGTTTGATTATGAAGGTAGCTGTGGACATTTATTATGAAAGTGTACGACAGCTCATCGACACTGCAGCGTCTCCAGATACACTGGAGGATATCCAAGCTACAATCATGGCAACCAAGGGCGTTTTAGCGGTGGATGATCTGAAAACACGCATCCACGTTAACCGTTTATTTGTGGACGTGGAAATCGCAGTGGATGGAAACCTGGCCCTCTGGGACGCCCATGAGATCGCAGAAGATGTCCATGACAATATTGAGGCGCAAATTCCCAGTGTCAAACATTGCATGGTCCATGTGAATCCAGTAGAACCGGAGGCATAAGAAGTTGAACATACAAATCGACCCAGCTTTAAAAGACATTTGTCCTCAACTACAATTGGGGATTATCCAGGCAGACGTCCAGGTAGGGGACCACAGCCCAGACTTGTGGGCTGATATTGACGCCTTTGTTTCGGGCTTTGATCTGGAAACAAAGGACATTGCTAGCCATCCCTCCATTGCGGCTGCAAGAAAGTGTTACCGGGCTCTTGGCAAGGACCCCACCCGATATCGCTTAAGTTCGGACTCCTTGTTTAGACGGATCGCCAAAAACCAGGGGCTCTATCAGGTCAACACGGTGGTGGACATTAATAACCTATTGTCCCTCCAATCTGGCCATTCCATCGGGGCCTATGACGTGTCCAAAATTCAAGGAGACATCCTCATGCGGCCGGGCCTTGAAGGAGAACCTTATGAAGGAATCGGTCGTGGTCTTTTGAACATTGCTGGTCTACCGGTTTTGGTCGATGATCAAGGACCCTTTGGGTCAGCCACATCGGACTCTCCAAGAACCATGGTGACCAACCAAACCCAAAAGCTCATGCTCAATATCATTTCCTTCAATGGAGATGGGCAATTAATGGCATGGTTGGAAAGAGCCCAGTACCTCCTCGAAACCTTTGCAAATGGCGAAAATACTCGAATATTTGTTGTCGATTAGGTCAGTTCTTGTCGAATCATTCCAATTGTATGTACATTTTGTTAATCATCCCTTAAAATCGTTGACACTCCTGACTGTGGGCCTTAGAATTTTCTCAGGTACACAGAAAGGAGTGTTTTGTTATGAATCGTTTAAGTTCAAAACTTGTGCGCAGGATGACCGCAGTGGGTCTTGTTGCCATGGTTCTTCTGGCACTCTTTGTGCCTTACAAAATTGCAGACTATGAACGAAACCGCATGTTGGATTATGCCAGCACCCTCTCGCGGGTTTTACATAATGAAGGGGAAAGCAGTGCCCGATATGCCCAACAGACTGCCCAGTACATTAGTAATCAAATACAGTTGGAGTTGATCAAAGGAACCCTGAGCCAGTACGAGTTGTACAACACCCTGCAAAAGACCATGGAAGCCAACCCGGGTTTTGAAGGCATGTATAGTATTGTGCAGGTGGGAGACAAGACCTATTCTCCATCGGTCACCCGGGCCAATGAGGGCCTCAAGTTATCCAAACTGGGATATTCAGAGCATTCCTTTTACAAGGACATGATCTCAAACAACACAGCCAGTATTGTGGAGCCCAGTGACTACCGCAACAGTGGACTGGACGTCCGCCAACCGACCCTGGTTGTTCCCATTCAGATAGATGGTCAGCCAGTGGGCATTGTCGGTGTTTTCTTGAACTTGGGTACTTCCCTAGACCGAACAGTGATTCCAGAATCCATGGAGTCCATTGAGTATGCCATCGTCAGCGAGCGAGGCTACGTGATCAGTTCTGATATTGCAGACAGTATTGGCAAGGGCTACGCAGCAGTGAATATCCATGACTCGTGGTTTGTCAAGGCCAAGGAGTCCAGCAGTCATATTACCGTGACAGAAACCACAGACGCCCTGGTCATAGCCGTACCCATCCAGGTGTCTGAGACCACAGGCCTCTGGTATGTGTTTATGACGGTGCCCAATGACATCATATTCGCCAGCGCCAACAATTTTAGAAATGTCTTTACAACGGCCCTGCTGGTGGCCTTTACCTTTATGATCATTGCAGCCTATTTTACGGCTCGGAGTATCGCCAAGCCCATTGAGGATATTCAGCATGTTATGGAAAGTGCCCGGGCAGGAGACCTGTCCGTTCGGGCGGACTTCCATTCCTCTGACGAAATTGTGTCCATTGGAGAGTCCCTCAATACCCTGTTGACTTCCTTGGGCCATAGCCAGATGGAGCTCACCCACGAGATCGCCCTAAATGAAGAATTGAACCGGGAATTGGAAGACCTGATCCAAGAGAATGACCGGGTCTACTTTGAAACCATTAAGTCCCTCAATAGGGCCATAGAGGCAAAAGACCCCTATACGGCAGGCCATTGTGACCGGGTAACCGAGTACGCCGTTAAGATTGGCCAAATGATGGCCCTGTCCCCTGAGCAAATGAAGAACCTTACCTATGGTAGTATTCTTCACGATATTGGAAAGTTGGGGATTGAAGAGTCCATACTGACCAAACCAGACCGCCTCACCGACGAGGAGTTCTTCAAGATTAAGCAACACCCAGAGAAGGGATTTGAGATTCTCAAAGACATCCACTTCCTCAAGGAGGCCAACCTCATTGCCCTCCAGCACCACGAGCGGTATGATGGCAAGGGTTACCCCCATGGATTGGCCGGTGAGAACATTCATTTGTTGGCCAGGATCGTAGCTGTTACAGACGCCTTTGACGCCATGACCTCCAACCGGTCCTACCGGGCGGCCATGGCCACCGAGATTGCCATTGAAGAAATCAAGAAAAACCGAGGAAGTCAGTTTGACCCTCAAATTGTGGACGCCTTCCTGGCCGTCATGGAGGATGAGTCTACAAAAATCGCATAATTTCGACAAGGGAAGCTAGTTTTATTGCCAGCTTCCTTTTTTATGTGGACTTTTGGGGTATACATAGGATGAAGCGTCAACAGGTACAGGAGGAGGTCAGCATGAAAATACGTAGTAAATTGCTGATGATTCTGATTACAGTTGGTCTGCTACCGGTGCTCATTATCTCACTGCTACTTTTCACCTTATTCACAAATGAAATATCAGAAGCTAGTTTTGACAAGTTAACAGCAACTCGGGATAACCGAGCCATGCAGATCGAAGACTATTTCAGTTTCATTAACGGACAAGTGAAAACCATGTCCAGCAGTACCATGATCATCGATGCAATGAAGGAGTTTGACATTGCATTTCGGGAATTGAACGAACAAGTGACACCCGCCCAGTTGAACCAAGCCAAGTCGGGGGTCCAGGACTACATCAGTAATGAGTTTGTACCACGGCTGGAAGCCAATACCATGAAGTCGGAGACTGTAGACCAGTTTCTGACCGACCTGCCGGCAACCAACCGTCTGCAGTATTTGTATATCGCTAATAATACCAATGAAGTGGGTAGCAAACACCTGCTCATGCAAGCATCTGACGGGTCCAGGTATTCAGCGACCCACGGCAAGTACCACCCAGCCATCAAGGAGTTTCTTGAAGAGTTTGGCTACTATGATATCTTCCTAGTGGACATTGAGTCAGGCAATATTATTTACTCTGTTTTCAAGGAAGCCGACTACGCCACCAGCTTGCTGGACGGCCCTTATGCCAATACCAACTTTGCCATGGCCTTTAAAGAGGCCAGCCAAGCGACAGATCCATCAACCGTTGTCCTTAAGGATTTTGATTTCTATGTACCTTCCTACAATGCACCAGCCTCCTTTATCGCGTCTCCTATTTACGACAGCGGTACCAAGGTGGGCGTCCTGGTCTTCCAAATGCCAGTGGATAAAATCAATGGCATTATGACTGGGGACGGAAACTGGGAAGCGTCTGGCCTGGGCCTCAGTGGAGAGACCTACCTGGTGGGTGCAGATAATCGAATGCGTAGTATTTCCAGGTTCTTAGTAGAGGACAAGGCTGGTTACATCAACACCCTCAGGGGCGTTGGCTATGGAGAGGACCAGCTAAACAGTATTGATATCATGGAAACGTCCATTTTGTATCAGGATGTCAACTCAGTGGCGGCGCAAAAAGCCATTTCAGGACAG
>CAYFHQ010000032.1:0-33456 GCA_964342805.1 uncultured Peptostreptococcaceae bacterium
TGATTACCCGTTACATTGTCAACCTGGCCCAGGCCTTCAACCGTTTCTACCATGAGACGCCAATCCTAGTGGATGACCCAGCCCTGGCCAAGGCAAGAACGGCCCTGGTAGCAGCAACAGCCCAAGTCTTGAAAAACGGTCTTTACTTGATCAGCCTCAAGGCACCTGAAAAAATGTAAAACCCCTGCCTTTGTCCTTTGATAGAAGCAGGCTATAAGCCAAACATACTCAAGAGACTGTTTCCATTGTGGAACAGTCTCTTTTGTCGTGGGATTTGCCACGCCCTGGGTTTGAATCCAGACAAAAACAGGGTAGATTATGTCCCATATGCTATAATGAAGGCAATAACAGAGGAGGAAACCCATGACAAGCCTACAAAGCATAAACAGCAATCGAAGCATCTTTAGCAGCCTATCCAAAGCCTATATAGAGGGCAAGGGGCATTCCTATTTCAAGACACATTTTCTTGATCCCGAGGCCTATGTCAACCGCCTCAACTATGTGCATTCCAGGACCTATCAGCGGGCAACCTTGGCCCATGTCCTGGTTTCCTACCAAAAACGAATTCAGGCACCAGAAAGTGCCTTTAGATCCATAGAAAAATTACATGATCCTAGGAGTCTAGTGGTAGTGACTGGTCAACAGGCAGGGATCTTCGGCGGTCCCTTGTATACGGTCTATAAGGCCTTGACCGCTATAAAGGTGGCCAGGGACCAAGAAACCCAGTTGGGCCTGCCAGTGGTCCCCATCTTCTGGGTGGCCAGTGAAGACCATGATTTTGCAGAGGTCAACCACATGACCTATATAGTCGACTGTCAGGTCAAGCAAGTGAAAACCGATAATAAACAAGGCAAGGGAGGCCACAACCCCTCCAAGGACGCCTTTAATGCATTCACCCTCAAGGAGTCCGTGGGCCATATGGACGTCAACGACTCCATTGTCCACGCCATTGACCAAGTCCTTGAGGACCTGGACCCGAAGGGCCAGTCACAGTTGAAGGCCTTATTCAGGGACACCCTTGAGGAGGACCAGTCCTACAGCGACTGGTTTTCCAGCATCCTAACCAGTCTATTAGGTGACCTGGGCCTGGTTGTCATGGACCCCATGGACCCTGAGGTCCGTCGTTTGGGCAGCCCCTTTTTACTTGAGGCCCTGACCAAGGGCGGGGACCTTGCAGACTGGATTAATGACCAAGAGACCAACTTGGAAACAGATGGCTACACCCCCCTGATCCGCCTGCGAGAGGGAACCACGGGACTCTACCTCTACCAGGGGGGACAACGGCTAGCCCTACACTATCGAGAAAGTCAGTATAGCCTTGAGGGTCAATCAGGCCCCATAGCCATGACCCATAGGGATCTGGAAGACCTAGCCAACAACCACCCTGACCGCTTTAGTACCAATGTGGCCCTACGACCACTTTTTCAAGATTTTGTTCTACCCACCTTGGCCTATGTGGCTGGACCTGGAGAACTGGCTTACTATGGCCAGGTCAACCGAGTCTATGGGCATTTTGCCATGGAGCCGCCTATTTTTGTTCCCCGGGAGAACTTCACCCTGGTGACCCGGGACATGGTGGACCTGGTAGACCGAGTGAATATCCCCATGGACAAAGTCCTAGACCAGCCCATACATGATTTTGTACAGGCGGGCCTTGGCCACCATGCTGGGAATGGAATAGACCCCCTGGTTCAATCCTTTAAAGCGGAGTTGGACCGGGCCTATGAGCATTTACAAGAGCAACTGGAGGTCCTTGTGCCAGAAATTGCTTCCATAAAGGAAAGCAACAAGTACCACCTGGATTACCAAATCGATTATCTCCACCAGAAAGCATGGCGGTTTCAGCGGAAACACCACCGTCAACTGGTGACCCAGTTGGAGGGCATCCATTGCCATTGTCAACCCAATGGCCGTCCGCAAGAGCGCATCCTTGGGCTTGCTACTATTCTTGCGACAAGCGGTAGTGGTTGGTTGAAGGAAGTTCTCGACCTCCCTTATGACCACAAGCACCGTATTCTTGTATTGGAGGAAAACCAATGAAAATAGGTATATGTTGCTATCCTTCTTTTGGAGGAAGTGGCGTTGTTGCCACTGAGTTGGGACGCCACCTGGCAGGCCGGGGCCATGAAGTTCATTTTATTACCTACGACAAACCCTTCCGCCTGGGAGACTACCATCCCAACATTGTGTATCATTCGGTGGAGGTCAGCCAGTATCCGGTCTTCAAGCACCCACCCTATGTCTTGTCCTTGGCCAACAAGGTTAAGGAAATAGCAGAAAGGGAAGGCTTGGACATCCTCCATGCCCACTATGCGGTTCCCCACGCCACGGCGGTTTACCTGGCCAAGGAAATGTTAGGCCGGCCCATCCGGACTGTGGTTACCCTCCATGGTACCGATGTGACCATTATGGCAGAGGATCCGACCTTGCGGGACGTAACAGCCCATTCGGTGGACCAGTTTGACCTGGTCACAGCCGTGTCAGATGACCTGCGAAAACATGCCCAAGACGTCCTGGGCCTATCCAAGCCCATTGAGTTGGTCTACAACTTTATTGATCCCCAGGAGTATAAAAGACGGGAGACAGCAGACCTGCGTGCCAGCCTGCATATTTCCCCCCAGGCAAAAGTCCTGGTTCACACCTCTAATTTTCGGCCTGTGAAGCGGGTTTCCGATGTCATGGAGATCTTTTACGGCGTTCAAAGGGAAGTGGAGGCTGAACTCCTCCTCATCGGGGACGGTCCCCACCAGAGGCTTGCCCATGAACTCGCCGTGGAGTGGGGCATTCGTGAAAAGGTCCACTTCCTGGGCAAGCAAAACAGTGTGATTGATTTGCTTAGCCTCGGCGACCTATTTTTACTGCCTTCCGAAAAAGAAAGCTTTGGCCTGGCAGCCCTGGAAGCCATGTCCTGCGGTGTGCCTGTCATTGCAACGGCTGTTGGGGGTATACCTGAACTGGTGGCCAAAGACGCTGGTCGCCTGAGTGGCCTAGGGGATGTAAAGCAGATGATCAAGGACGCAGTGGCCCTCCTCAGTTCTGAGGACCTCCTGGCCCAGTACCGAAAAGGAGCCCGGAGACAGGCGGTAGAAGTCTTCCCGGTCCAAAAAGCGGTTTCTGCCTATGAGGAAGCCTATGGGCGCTTGCTCAAAATGGGGCCAGCCTTAAAATAAGGCATGAACCAGTCTGGTGTTTGACCTTATACAGACACGAAAATCCCGCCAAAGCATTAGGCTTGGCGGGATTTCTAGTTTGCTTAGAACTTGCAGTTTTTGCAGAGTACTTCTGGATCTTTTTTTGTGTAGACCCGTTCACTCTTGTCCTGGACTTCATTAATGATGTCCAGAACCTTGTTGACTTCGCCATTGATCCGGTCAAGGTCTTCATGGCTTACATTGTAATAGAGGTAGAGGTCTTCAAAGAACCGTACCAATTTAGAAATGTGTTGGTCAACTTCAATGAACTCCTCAAAGTTGCGGCTGTTCATTGCATTTTGGAATTGCTCGATGTCTACACCAATGGCGTCCACAATGTCTTCTTCATTGTTGTAATCGCCGATGACGCAGGTATATGGCTTTATACGCTCCAGATAGAACGTATTGTCAGGATTTAAGTGATAGATATAGGAAATTTTCGTTCCGTTCAAATTAAATTTGACATAGAACATGATGCCTTGGATGTCCAGGACTCTGGCGCCCATTTTCTTCAGTTCGTCTTTGCAGAGTTCATGTCTGATCAGACGGGATGAAATAATTGCCACGTAAGTCGCCTCCCTTCTGCGATATCGTAGACATTATACCACAATCATCTGGAGTTTTCAGAGAAATTGAGGGGGCTACCTGTGATATAATCGTCATGAACGCAAGAAAGGAAGCCTATGAAAGTACTACTGACAACCCTCAATGCCAAGTGGTCCCAGTCCGCCTTAGCCCTGCGATATATCCGGGAGTCTGTGAAGGACCTATCCATCCACTTGGACATGGTGGAATACACCATCAACGCCCATTGGGACGACGTCCTGCGACAAATACACAGGGAGAAATATGACCTTGTCCTCTTCTCTGTTTACATATGGAACCGCAACGAAACAGTCCGCATCGCCAAGCACCTGAAAAAGATGCGCCCTGAACTGACTATTGCCTTTGGCGGGCCGGAAGTGAGCTACCAGTCCAGCGACGTGCTGGAAGGCTATCCCTGGTTGGATGTGATCCTGGTTGGAGAAGGGGAAGTCACTGCCCGGGCCTACTTAGAGGCCATGGTAAAGGGGCAGAGTCCGTCGGCTGTCTCAGGCTTGGTATACCGCCAAGGGCAAGCGGTGGTAGCCACCCTGCCTAGACCTAGAATTCAAGAACTGGACCAAGTCCCCTTTCCTTATATACCAGGGGAAATGGACAGCTTGAAAAACCGCCTAGTCTACTATGAGTCCAGTAGGGGATGCCCCTACGACTGCCAGTATTGCCTGTCTTCAACCATTAAGGGCGTACGGTTTTTATCTCCTGACCGGGTGAAGGCAGACTTGACCTTCTTTGCAGACCACCGGGTGGCCACAGTCAAGTTTGTGGACCGGACCTTTAATGCCAACGGACAACATGCCCAAACCATCATTGAGCATATTTTGGCCATTGATAATGGGGTGACCAAGTGGCACTTTGAAGTGTCTGCTGACCGCTTAACCCCAGACCTGATCCGCCTCTTGAAGGGGGCAAGGTCGGGGCTCTTCCAGCTGGAAATTGGGGTACAGAGTACCTATCCACCAACCCTAAAAGAAATTAGACGGTTCGTGGACTTTGATCAATTGGCTGCCGTTGTGGACCAACTGGTGGAGGGGGACAACCTCCACTTGCATTTAGACCTCATTGCCGGTTTGCCCTTTGAGAGCTATGACCAGTTCTTACAGTCCTTTGACGACGTGTCCAGGCTGGGACCAGACATGCTCCAGCTGGGCTTCTTAAAGCTCCTCCATGGGTCAGGGCTGAGGGACCGGAAAAAGCAGTATGGCTTTGTCCACTCTGACGAGCCCCCCTATGAGGTTCTAGCCACCCATGATATCAACTGTGACCAAATGCTCATGCTCAAAGACATAGAGCACTTGCTTGACCACTATGGCAATAGTGGCCGATTTTCAACATCCCTTTCCTATATTTTAAAGGGGAACGGGATCAGACCGTCGAAATTCTATGAAGCACTTGCTGTTTGGTGGCGGGTAGAAGGCCATGACAAACGGTCCATTGGGGCAGGGGAGTACTATGAGTTATTGGAAGCCTTTTGTAGGGGAAGGGGCTTTGGTGACCCAAGGGTCCTCCATGAATTGCTCAGGTATGATTACTACTCAAGTACCTCCAAGCGAACACAAATGGCCCTGGTGGAAACCTACCCACCTACTTTTATGGACGAGACCATTGAAGACCTCCATGCCATGAATGCCGAGGAAGTTTGGTTTGGCCATTTGGGTAAGAAACCACTTAAAAATATCCTAAGACAAGTTAAGGTTGAAGCCTTTCCCCTGGACCCGCTAGCCTTTGAAAAAGGCGGAGATGGCCAGGTGGAGTGGGTGGATACAAGAGTTTTATTCGACTATACAAGCGGTACGGAAAAAAGACCAGCCTGCCGTGTCCGACGACTTCCTAAAAGAGGTGAATGAAATGATGAGCGTCTTACAAGACATAGTGGTGACCAATAAAAAGGTCATGACAAAGAGTTTTAAAGCCATACAAAAGAACCCAGCCCTGCTCGGGGTAGGGGTCTTGTATGTCCTGTTGCTATTGGTAGGTTTCCAAGTGTCCATCATCGCAGGCTTCCTTGGAGGCATTGTAATGACCCTGGTCCAGAGTGCCCTCCTGTCCAGCTATCTCTTCCTGATGAACCGGATTATCCGGACAGGTCGTTTTAAGCAAGAGGACATGACTGACGGCGTTCGGGTCTACTTTAGAAAGATATGGATTACATTGATTATAGTCTTTGTGGCCCAATATGGCCTGTCCTTGGTGGCTCAGATCTTTGGTACTGTCCTTCCCTTTGCGGGTTTGATCTGGATTATAGCTTATTGTCTGGCCATTATCCTGCTTAATCCACTGCCGGAAGTCATCTACCAGAAGCATGTCGACGAACTGGGCACCTTTACCTATGCCTATGGTTTTGTGAAAGAAAACTGGATCGACTGGTTCATCCCTAATGTTCTTTTGGGCGCAGTGATCTGGGTGGTCAACACAGGGATTAACATGGCCTTTGGGGCCATTGCCAGTGGCTTTTCCATTGGACTGGGCCTTTCATTCCCAGTGGTGATTTCGGCCATTGTCCTACAGGCCTTTATTTCCTACTCCATGATTTACCGAGGCCTATTGTTCCACGAACTCAGCACAACAACAAGAAGAAAAAGACTATTCATGAGACATATGAATCAATAATGGAGGTTCCATGAAGCGGATTCTCATACATCACAACAGAAAAAAGGACACCATGCGTGTGAAGAAGAAGCTCATGCAGCTCCTTCAAGACAAGGGGTATATCCTTTCCAGGCAAAACCCTGACCTTATTATCGTCATCGGTGGCGACGGAACCATGCTCAGTGCCATCCGGAAGTTTAGACTGAAAAAGACCCCCTTCTTGGGGATTAACACGGGTACCCTGGGTTTCTTGCCCAGTGTGCCATCCAGTCAGCCGGAGCTGGTCTTGGAGATCCTGGAGTCGGGGGACTATTTTATCCAGTCCTATCCCCTTTTAAAGGTGTTTGCCAAGACGGTCAACGGAGACCAGATCTCCAGTTATGCTTTTAATGAGATTTTGATCAAGCACTTGGAGCCGAGACTGATGGAAGCCAAAATCCATATCAATGGAAAACCCTTTAATTACTTCACCGGGGACGGCTTCATTGTTTCAACACCCATTGGTGCAACCGGCTATGCCATTTGGGCTGGAGGGGTAGCCACCCATTCTGACCTTCCAGTTTACCAGTTGACCCCACTCAACCCCAATGACAACAGTATCAACCGCCCCCTCAAGGCGTCCATGGTTGTCCCACTGGACACCAAATTACAGTTTGCCATCGTAAAGGCAGACCGCCGGGAGGTCATTGTGGCTTGTGACGGGATGAAGGTGTCCAATGACTATATCTCTGAACTCCATGTGGAGGCGTCCGACAAGGAAGTGCATATCCTCCGCTGGGGAGATTTTGACTATTTTGAATTGTACAGAACGAAGATCATTGACAAGAATGTCAACCGGGTGATCTTCTAGGAGGCAAGATGTTTCAAGAAATACAACCAGTATTACAGAAAAAAACCGATGAAATTGTCTTCATCGAACTTAAAGAAGGTGGAGAGCTAAAAGTAGGGAATACCCTGCTACCAGCTGGAATTCCCCTACCCATTCCAACAACAGACATGGTCAACAAGGTCCAAAAGTCTGAAGACGCCAGCATTCGGGTCGACCATATATTGGAGTCCATGGTGGTGGTCTTGGGCATAGACGATAGCTTTCCCCATGCCATGGCCTACAATAACATCCTAAAGGACAGTGATCCCAAAATGGAAATGCGGATCATGGCCAATGGCATTCAACTGGCTGAGGAAGAAAAGCACATTGACGCCCTCATTCGGTTTAAGGCCCTTATGGCCATGAATCCAGACAGTGTTGACGCCCAATACAATGCAGCTCGAATTTGTGAAGACGTGGCTGCTAAACATGAGGACAACGCAGATATCTACAAGCGTTTTAATCAGACGGCATACGAACTCTTCATGGACCTCTTGGAGCGGGGAGAACTTTTGGTGCTGACCAAGTACCACCTGGGCTTCCACTTTGCCAATGACCAGCGCTTCCTCCAGGCGGAACAAGTTTGGAAAGATGCCCTGGCGTCAGGAGACTTGTCGGATGACCAAAAGACTGAACTGGTGGACCGTCTCAGGGACCTGGACGCAAAAATCCGTTATGAGCGGGGCTATAAGCTGGTCATTGACGGCCAAGCTGACCAGGGCCTAGAATACCTCCTACCCCTGGAACCAGACTACCCCGAGTGGTGGAACCTCCACTTCTTCATTGGCCTGGCCTTCCGACAAAAGGAGCAGTTTGACGAGGCCATTACCTACTTTAAGCGGGTACTGTCCCTCAATACGGGCCATGTGGAAACCATGAATGAGTTGGGCATCTGCTTGATGACCATGGGCGATTACAACGGGGCAGAGGCCTATTTTAAAGAAGCCCTACGGGCGCATCCTCAAAATCATGAAATCCTTTGTAACTTGGGGATTGTTCATATTCAAAGGGGAGAATACCAGGACGCCATGGACAAGTTAAATGCTTCCCTGGCTCAAAAGCCTGACGACGATGTGACCCTTGCCTGGGTACGCCAGCTCCGCAGTCTTCTCGACCAAGAAAAACAATACCATTAACAAGCAAGAGCACGATCCTCAATTGTCATGAAAGGATCGTGCTCTTTTTATGTTTTTACTTAACGCTTACTCAAGGCTTACTCATACTCGTGGGCGATGGCTTCCAGTTCCACGGACAGCCGTTCCAGCTTAGGCGTCACGGTGTTCCAAAGGCCGGTCACCACGTCTTCAAGGCCGTCCCTGGCAGCGATTTCAATATCTTGAAGTTGGGCTGAAAGGGGGTCGGCACAGAAATTGGCTACCATGCCCTTTAAACGGTGGACCTGCTCCTGCACGTTGTTCATCTCGTGGGCAGGCAGGGTTTGGTTGATCAGGTCAATGACCTCCGTGGCCTCCTCTTCATAAATATGAATAATCTCTGTCACCGTGGTTTTGGGCAGGAGTTTAAAGCGGTTGTAAAAGTCGTCCTTGTTGATTTGGACCCAGGCCTCAACAGGAACCTCAGTCATCTCTTCTTCAAGATCAAGGGTCTCAAGGGTTTCCGGTCGATATTGGACGGTTCCCTGGATGGACTGTAAGACTTGTTTTAACTGCAGGGTGTCAATGGGCTTGGTAATGTATTCATCCATACCCGCCTGTAAAAACTGGTCCCGGTCAGACTTGAGGGCAGAGGCCGTCAAGGCCACAATGGGAATATGAAGGCCTGTTTCTTGTTCCAACTTGCGAATTTGCCGGGTGGCTTCTAGGCCGTCCATTTCCGGCATGGACCCATCCATCAAAATACAGTCAAAAGCGTGTTCAGAATAGGCTTCGATGGCCTGGAGGCCATTGCTGACAATGGTCACCTTGTGGCCAGCCGGTTCCAAGAGGGCCCGAATGAGGGTCTGGTTGACTGCATTGTCTTCAGCGACAAGGATATCCAGGGGTTGGAGCTCGTCATCTGACAACAAGGGGTGGGCCCCCCGGTGGTCAATGGTGGGGACGTCCAGGGCCGGACTGATCTGGGGCTTGACCTGGGTGTTCATCTCAAAGGGAAGCATAAAAGAGAAGGTAGACCCCGAGCCAAAGGTAGACCGGACTGACATGCCCTCGCCACCCATCATTTGAATGAGTTTTTGAGAAATGGTCAGGCCCAAACCTGTGCCACCATATTTTCGAGTAATACTGATATCCGCTTGACTAAAGCTGTCGAATATCAGTCCCAGCTTGTCCTTGGGAATCCCTGTGCCTGTGTCAATGACGGCAAATCCCATGGTGCAGACATCTGCCCTGCAATCTTCAATGGAAACCCGCAGGGTCACACTGCCTGAACTTGTGAATTTCATGGCATTGCTGAGCAGGTTGTTGACGATCTGGCGGAGCCGAGTTGGATCACCAAAAACACTGGAGGGCAGGGAGGGGTTCACATCTATATTCAGGAGGATGCCCTTTTGCTCTGCTTGGATTTTAAAGGGGGCTGTGATGGTGTATATCAGTTCCTGAATGTTATAGGGGACCTTTTCCAGGGTGAGCTTGCCAGCTTCGATTTTGGACAGGTCTAGAATATCATTGATAATGACCAAGAGGCTATTGGCTGAACTGCGGATCATTTCCACGTATTCAGACTGCTTACTGGTTAAGTGTTCCTGTTGGAGGAGTTCTGTCATACCAATGATCCCATTCATGGGCGTCCGGATTTCATGGCTCATGTTGGCCAGGAACTGTGACTTTGTTTTGTTGGCCTCCTCCGCATGGGTACGGGCACTTTCAAGGAGGTCTTCCCGGTCCTTTTCAGCCGTGATATCCAGGGCGATCAAGAGGACAGACCGGACCTTGCCCTTCATGTCTGTTAGGGGCATGTAGATATAATGGAACCAATTGTCGTGGTCAAAGTCAAAGAGGGACCGGCTTTCGAAATCGTGGGTGGCGCCGTCCTTGAAGACCATATCAATGAGTTGCTCGTGCTCTTCTCTAGTGTCCGAGAAAACGAACTGATAAAAGGTTTCTCCCACATAGTCCTGGCCATCCAGTTTCAACTGCTCTGTGTGCTTGTTAATATACTGAATACGCCCATCGCGGTTGAGTTCCATCACATAGTAGGGGATGTGGTCCAGGATCACGTTGAGTTTTTCCTTGCTCTCTTGTAGTTCCGTTCGGATCATGTTGGACCGCATATAGGCAGTTTCCAGCTCCTGGGTTCGAAGTTGGACATTGTTCTCTAGGTTCAGGCGTTGCTCGTCAGCCAGGTCCCTGGCAAACTGAACATTCCGTACCAAGTCAGACAATACGGCTTCCAGTTCTCCTATGATTCCAGGACTGGACCGGGGTAGCTCCTCCTGGTGGATGTTGGCGGACACCTCCCGTATATGTTGGACAATCCGCTTGATATGGTCCACCATTTCCACTGGTAAGGCGGTTACTTGCTCGTCCATGGAATAATATTTGGAGAAGGGCATGTCCATCATGTCTTGTTCCAAGGTGGTTAGGTCCAGGGTCTTGGTTGTTCTCCCTGACTTGGGTGATAGTTGACCAAAGGGGGAGCGGTCAATGGCGGACTGGGTGTCGGGTGCATAAGTCTTAGCTATGACAGTCTTGTAGTCCACAGACCGGGTCACCTGGCCCCACCGCTGCATCTGAGACAAGATCCAGTAACCCGTGTTGTGGTCCACATTGGGTAAATAATCGATCCGGTCCGGTGTGTCATGGAACTGGCCCAAACCATCTGGATAGTCACCGATCAGGGACTGGATCACCGGAATGGGGTCAGCTATGTCCAGGTAATTCCGCTGGCAAATGGACTCGGCAAAGCGGATTTTTTCAGACTTGCTCAAGGTATGCAGTTCAAAGGAAGCCTGGATCAGGGCGTCCCGCAAGGCCAGGCTTTCTTTATTGAAAAGATCATAGGTTCTGGGGTGGATGGCAAATCCGCAACAGGGATGGCCCTGCCAGATGTCCCTAGACAGGTGGTGGATGAAACCATGGCCCTTGTGGACAACCAGCTGGTTATAGGGTTCCGGTGCATGGATACCGTCCAGTTTGCCATTTTCCATGTAGTAGCTCAAAAGCCTTGGGGCCACTTCCCGAATGGTTACATCTTTGAGGGGGTCAACCCCATGGCTGGCCAAGTAGTCACATAGTAAGTAATAGTACATGGAATATAAGTGGGGAACGCCAATGATGGCTCCCTTGAGTTCCGTGAGGTCTTTCATGTTTCGGTATTTGTTGCTAAGGGTCAATGCAATCCCGTTAATACTCTGGGTCAAGAGGAGCCTCCAGTTTTGCTCCTTACCATACAAGCCCAAGTTAGCAGCTATGGGCATGGGAACAGGCATGTGGGCACCGTCCACCAGACCCAGTAACATCTGGTCCCGTAGGTTACTCCAACTGGTGGTTTGCTTCAGGGTCACATTGAGTCCATATTTTTGAAATATGCCATTCTGATGGGCATAAAATAGGGGCGCAGTACACAAAATCGGTATGTAACCAATTGTAAACTGTTTTGCCATAAGTACACCTCCAATACTACTTGTGGCATATGTACCCGATTACTGTGAAAACCAACATTTTCCCACGGCCATTTCCATTGCACGGCTTACAAATCTATTGTAAAATGAGTGTGAAATTCAAAAAAAACTAGAAGTCTTACGAAAAAATTGTAGTCCCCTTGGAAATAGCTCAAAATGCCGACTTGAAGACAGTTCCACCCTACAAAAGGCGAGAGATTCCACAGGGAGAATAGGGAGTGATGTTATGATCCGTAATTTCCAAGACCTCATGCAGGTCGCAAAAGAGCAGAAAACCATGCGTCTAGCTGTTGCTGCTGCCCAGGACGAAGACGTTCTTGTGGCTGTACTGGAAGCTGCTCAACAGGGCCTTGTTGAACCTGTTTTGGTTGGTGACCTTGCCCAGGTAAAGGCCATTGCTGAAGAGAAGAACATGAGCCTGGAAGGCTGTCAAATGATTGAAGCCATTGACCTAACAGAGGCTGCGCGGGTGACTGTTGCCCTTGTTAAAGAAGGAAAAGCAGACTTCGTCATGAAGGGGCTCATTGACACAGCTATCCTGCTCAAGGCCGTTCTGGACAAGGAGATTGGCCTGCGTACGGACTCTCAGCTGAGCCATGTTATGGTCTATGACGCTAAGGCCTACCACAAGCTACTTTACCTAACGGATGGTGGCATGAACATCACGCCAGACCTTGACGCAAAGAAAATGATCGTGGCCAACGCCATTGACGTTGTGAAGGCCATGGGAGTTGAAACTGTAAAAGTAGCCTGCCTGGCAGCCAAGGAAAAGGTAAACCCTAAAATGCCAGCCACAGTAGATGCGGACGCTCTGCAAAAGATGTCTGAAGCCGGCGATTTTGGCACGGGCGTCGTTGTCGAAGGTCCTCTAGCCTTTGACCTGGCTGTTTCTGAAGAAGCTGCAAAGATCAAAGGATTTACGTCTGACGTTGCAGGCGACGCAGACGTTCTTATGGTTCCCAACATTGAAATGGGTAACGGCATTGGCAAGTCCATGACTTACATTGGTCAAGCGGATTCTGCAGGAATCATCATGGGTGCAAAGGTACCTGTTGTGTTGACGTCTCGAGCAGACTCTGCCCAAGTCAAACTTAACTCCATTGCCATGGGTAGTGTGATTGCTGCATATAAGAAATAGACACTTGGGGCTCATGGGTAACCCCAAGGTTCGTATTGAGTAACCCAAGGTTTGTATAAGGAGAATGAAATGAAAGAGTTTATGACGGGCAACGAGGCAGTTGCCCGGGGTGCCTATGAAGCGGGCTGTTCCTTTGCTTCTGCCTATCCAGGTACCCCAAGTACTGAAATACTTGAAAATGTCGTGCAGTATAAAGAAAATATCTACTGTGAGTGGGCACCCAATGAAAAGGTAGCTGCTGAAGTAGCCATTGGTGCCTGTATGACAGGGTCCAGGTCCCTGGCAGCCATGAAGCACGTTGGTGTCAATGTTGCCGCTGACCCTATTTTCACCCTGGGTTACCTGGGTGTGAATGGCGGTTTTGTCTTGGTGTCTGCAGACGATCCTGGCTGTCATTCCTCCCAGAATGAGCAGGATAACCGCTACTATGCCAAGTTTGCCAAGATCGCTTGTATTGAACCCTCCAACTCTCAGGAGTCAAAGGACATGATTAAAACAGCCTTTGAAATTTCTGAGCGGTTCGACACGGCAGTTCTCTTTAGAATGACAACGCGGGTGTGTCACTCTAAGGGTCTAGTTGAACTGGGAGAAAGAGAAGAGGTTGGCACAAAGGAATATGTGAAAAACCCAGCCAAGTGGATTGCCACACCAGCCAATGCAAAAATCCTTCACCCAGTTGTTGAAGACCGTTTACTGGCCCTGGAAGACTACGCCAACGAGTCTGAACTCAACTATTTTGAATGGAATGACAAAAAGGTCGGAATCATTTCTTCGGGTGTTGCCTATACCTATGCCCAAGAAGTTTTTGGTGATCGCGCGTCTTACTTGAAGCTTGGTTTTACCTTCCCTCTACCTATGAAGAAAATCAAAGAGTTTGCTGACCAGGTGGAGACCCTTTACGTGATAGAAGAGCTTGAGCCTTATATAGAAGAGCAAATGAAAGCAGCGGGTATTGATTGTATTGGTAAAGCCAAGATTCCAAGAGTTGGAGAGCTGAACCCAGACATCATTGCCAAGGCCCTCCTCGGTGAAGAGCGGGAAACCATGTCCATTGCTGAGGACAAAAAAGTAGGTCGACCACCAACCCTATGTGCCGGTTGTCCCCACCGAGGTTTCTACTATGCCCTAAAGAAAAAGAAAAACATCGTTGTGACCGGTGACATCGGATGTTATACCCTGGGTGCTGCTGAGCCTCTAAACTCCATTGACTCTGTAGTCTGTATGGGCGGGTCCATTTCCATGGCCCATGGTGCAAAAAAAGCATTTGACTTCCACGGTGTTGAAAAACGTGTTGTGGGCGTCATCGGAGACTCCACCTTCTTCCACACGGGTGTGAACTCCCTGATCGACGTGGCCTACAACAATTCCAATACAGTAACCTGTATTCTGGACAACCGGATCACAGGCATGACCGGCCACCAGGAAAATCCTGGTACAGGCTTTACCCTCATGGGTGAACCTGCCATGGAGATCGATATCCCAGGCCTGGTTAAGGCCATTGGTATTCAACATGTACAACACATTAATCCCCTGGACCTCAAAGAGGTGGATGAAGCCCTGGAAGCAGCCTTTGCTTTTGACGGCCCATCTGTGATCATCACCCGGTGGCCATGTGTCCTAAAATCCTTCTCCGACGCTGATATCAAGGAGTTTGGTCTGGACAAGCAAAAACGTTGTTTTGTAAATGAAGAAAAGTGTAGAGGCTGCCGCATCTGTACCAAGACGGGTTGTCCTGCTATCAGCTTCAACAAAGAAACCAAGTTGGCTTTCATTGACAAGAACATGTGTGTAGGTTGTGAAGTTTGTCTACAGGCTTGTCCTTTTGACGCAATTGAATTGGCAGGTGAATAAGATGGCTGAAACAAGAAATATACTATTGTGCGGTGTGGGTGGTCAAGGGATCATCCTGGCTTCAAAGATTTTGTCTGTGGGCTTGATCCAGGCAGGGTATGATGTAAAAATGTCCGAAGTACACGGCATGGCCCAGCGGGGTGGATCTGTAACGACCCAGGTTCGTTTTGGTGACAAGGTTTGGTCTCCCATCATTGGTAAGGGCCAGGCTGATATTTTGGTTTCCTTTGAACAAATGGAAACAGGCAAGTGGATGGAGTTCCTTAAGCAGGACGGCAAGGTGGTAGTCAACGACTTCAAAATTCCATCGGCGCCGATTCTAGCAGGTGCAGCAGACTATCCAGCACAAGTCATTGAAGCCCTCAACGAAAAGGCTGACACCACAGCCATTGAAGCGGGACGGTTGGCAACAGAACTGGGCAACATCCGAACACAAAATGTGGTTCTACTGGGTGCCCTGATCAAGGCCATGGGTCTCACAGATATCGACTGGGACACGGTACTCGAAAAGACAGTGAAACCCAAGTTTGTTGAGATCAATAAGCTGGCTCTAAAAGCAGGCATGGACCAAATCGCATAGTGAGACTGTAGAGAAACTCCCTCATACTGCGTTGCTGGCTTCAATCTAATCGAAAATGTAGAGAAACTAAGCTGGTTTTCCGTAAAGGAAGCCAGCTTTTTTTTATGGGGAGAGGATGATAGACTGACAATATAATCACGATTATATTATAATCAACAGAAAAATAGTTGGACTTGGTCAAGGAGATGTGGAATGAACGAAAAAATTGTGGAGTGGATCACAGACTATGTGAAGGGGTATCACGAGTTGAAAGACACGGAAACCCAGTGGAGGACTCCGATTGTTGGATTTGCTAGCGCAAATGATCCCTCTTTTCACAGTCTCAAGCAGGTGGTTGGAAACTCCCATGCCCTTCCCGATGACTTGATAGAAGGAGCCCAATCGGTTATCGTTTTCTTTCTTCCCTTTGCCAAGGACATTGTAGAGGGCAATATAGCTGAAGTGCAAAGTTCAAGGCCCAGGGACATAGCCAATATTGAAACCAACCAGTTAATCCTAGACATCAACCGCTTTCTCCACGGCCAGTTGGCCATTATGGGCCATGAGTCTACAGTCTTGCCAGCCACCTACAACTACGACGAAAAAAATCTTACCAGTGATTGGTCCCATAGACATATTGCCCAGATCGCCGGCGTCGGAACCTTTGGCATCCACAACCTGCTGATCACAGAAGCCGGTTGCTGTGGCCGACTGGGTAGCGTAGTCACCACTGCCAGCCTAGACCCCACTGAAAAGATCAAGTTTGACCACTGTCTATACCGGTTGAATGGGTCCTGTGGAAAATGTCTCAACCTTTGTGTTGCCAACGCATTTTATATGGACAAGGGCTTCCCAAGGATCAACCGTAAGCTATGCAATGCCCAAATCTATGATGATAACGTCCCCATGTATAACATTGGCATGGGAGACGCCTGTGGCAAGTGTATGTGCGGGATTCCTTGTTCCGTGAAAAGCCCAGTTGGCCGGGCTGCCAGGACAAGTTCCTAGGTCAACAAGTGCCTTCAAGCCAGACAAGTCAAAAAATAAATACTTCAACCATAAAGGCCCTAAACACCAGTGCCTAGAGGCAGGTGTTTAGGGCCTTGCTGTTGGTTTAAGCTATACCCTCTTCCACATCACAAGCCAGAAAAACAGTGAACTTGGCTTCCTTGTTTTTTGTACTCTCACAGTGGATAGCCCCATTGAACTTGTGGGTGACCAGGTTGTAGACCAAGTACATGCCCAGGCCAGTTCCACCGCTCCCACGGGTGGTGGTATAGAAGGGATCAAAAATATGTTTGCAGACGTAGTCGTCCATACCGTGGCCATCGTCCGTATAAATGATTTGCAGGCCGTTAACCCGCTGTTCAACTGCGATGTGAATGTGTAGCCGTTCTCCAGTATAACCATGGATTTTACTGTTGAGGATCAGGTTGGTCAGGATCTGAGAATAGGCTCCTGGGAAACTGTTGACCCGAAGGGTCTCGTCTCCTGACACCTGGACGTCTGCATCAATTCGTTTCAGTTCAGGTTGCAGACTCATGATGATTTCTTTTGTATACTCCACCACCCTAAATGTACGCTGGACTTCAGAGGACTGGTCGGCCGACACCCGCTTAAAGCTATTGATTAACCAGGAGGCCTTTTCCAAGTTGTGGTGGAGGATCTGACTGGCTTCCTCTATCTTTCCTATGGTCGATTCAAAGTGGGTTTTCGTTAGGGCCCCAGCCTCATACTTGGTCTTAAAGTCTTTGGTTAACTGGCCAATGTAAGAGGAAGTGGTAACCCCATTCCCAAGGGGGGTGTTGACTTCGTGGGCGACGCCTGTGACCAGGGCACCCAGGGAGGCCATTTTTTCTGATCGGATCAGTTCTTGCTGGGTGAGTTGAAGTTCATCCAGGGTTGCTTGGAGTTCCTCATTCATAGCCAAGAGGTCCTGGGTTCGTTCTTGGATTCGGTCTTCCAAGGTAAAATTCAGTTGGGCCAATTCTTCAGAGGTCTTTCGTATGTCATGGATGTCTGTCAGGGTCCCAATCATCCGCAGGGGGAGACCCTGGTCGCCTGTGGCGATGACCCTGGCCTTGCAGTGGAACCAGCGGGCATGGCCCTTGGTGGACATGGCCATGATTTCCATGTCCAGATGGTCGATCTCGCCTGCGATCATTTGGTCGATCCTGGACATAAAGTCTTGGCGATAGCCCTCTAAAATCAACTGGTAGAGGTAGTGTAAAGAGTCTGTTGTGGTCATGTAGCCTTCATCCAGAGACCTGGATAGTTTCGGGTTTAAGTAAAGGACTTCGTCTCGGGGATAGTAGTCCCAGAAGCCATCGTTGGTCAGTTCAAAGGCCCTTTGGAGGCGGTCTTCACTGTCGGCCAGTGACTTACGACTCTCCAGGTATCCAGCCATGGCACTTTCTTTTTGTGCCGTTTCATCCCGATTGGTGACCAGGGCTTGTTCAGAGAGTTTGGATATGGCACTTTCGTGGCGCTGGACGACATTTGATGGGTCGATGATATGGTGGAGGGTTTGTAGCATGTCCAAAACAGCCCGGGTGATCATACCAATCTCGTCTTTCCTTTGGGCACTGGCGTCCAAGCGGCCATCGTAGGTATATCCTTGGTGATCTGCTTGTTCTAAGAGGCCTGCCAAGGTGCGAAGAGGTTCAACCACTTGGTTGGTTACAATAGTACTTAAAAGGAAAACCGTTGCCCAAATGAAGGCAAAAACAGCAAATATGGTGAACTCAATGGTATTTAAAGAGGATAGGACGCTGTTGGCCGGGTAGATAGCTATGATTTTCCACTGGGAAGCGGGTTCAACCATGGAATGGTAGTAATACTTGACATCAGAGGTAAACTGGCCAAATGCACTTACTGTCTCCTCTTGGTCAATGGGTATTTTAAGGCCAATCATATCCAAGCGGTGGAGGGTCCATTGGTCATTGAAGGGGTTGATGAGTATTTTCTCCTCTTGGCTCAGCACGATTAAATGACCGTCGTTGGGCAGGGTCAAGTGGCCCAAGTCTGTAGCCAATTGTTCCAGTGAGACCGTAATCCCAAGAACACCTTCCTGGCCACTTTCTAGTGTGACAGGCATGGTTACACTGACCACCAGGTCTGAGGTCACAGACGTTCGGTAGGGTTCAGTGATGAAAACGTCTCCGGCTTTTAGGGTGTCCCGATACCAGGGCCTTGTTCGGGGATCATAGGCTGTGGAAGGTTGGAAAGCTGGGTATTCTATATAAGTCCCGTCGTCTAGGCCTAAGAAGACAAAATGAATACTGTCCTGGGTTTGCTTCATGTTGTCGAACATTTTACTAACCCGGAGTTCACCTTCAGTGGGAGGTCCTGGGGAGGAAGGGTCTGTATAGGTTCGAAGGTCTCCTGACTCCAGTCCTTGAATGGCAGATGACCTGGAGAGAAAGGCAATTCGATCAGACATGTTGACAGAAATATCTTGGTGAATTTGGTCTGTAATTTGTTGTAGGGCAAGGGCACTACTTTCAAAGTTCTCTGCAAGCAGTTTGTCTGACAGGTAGTAGTGGAGAGCAAAGGCTCCCAATACCAAGGGAATAATAAAGCTTAGAGAGATCAGAAGGAGTACGCGGGACCGTAAACTCACCTCTTTTTGTGGCAATTTCATGACTTTCCTCCAGTATTTTTTATAGGTTTATTATACCGTTTTCTTAAAAAATAATCATGGGAAAGTGCTTGCATAAACATGAAAGCCCCTGTATACTTAGTGACAGTACACAAAACGGAGGGGCCTATGCTTAACGTGCTGCAGAGATGGTACAAGCTGAGAATGGGGCGACGACCGCTATTTGTCATGCCGTCAACGCCCAAAATGAAAACCACAGACCATGTGGTTTTTTGTGGTTGCAGAATTATTGCATGGATTGTAACCCCTCCAGGTGCTGGCGTAACGATGAATGATCTAAAAAAATGTATACATTTTTCAGCAAACAGGTTCCCTTTGGAGACCTGTTTTTTGTTGCCATGATTCATCCATCCCATTATATAAGAAGGGATATTCATACCCCTGGATAAGGAGGTGAAAAAAGAAAAAAATCGTGAAAAAACTCTTGATTGCATAGGTAGAAGTGGTTATACTGAAACAAATATTTATGCATTAGGAGGTATAATTATGAATAGAAAGATTGTTCTTGCATACTCAGGTGGCTTAGACACATCCGTCATATTGAAGTGGTTAGAGGTAGAGAAGGGCTACGATGTTATTGCTGTGTGTGTAGGTGTCGGTCAAAAGGAAGACTATGGTGCCGTGAAGCAAAAAGCCCTGAGTACGGGCGCATCCAAGGCCTATGTGGTCAATGTTCAGGCAGAATTTGTGGAAGACTATATCCTGCCAGGTCTCAAGGCAGGTGCAGTTTACGAAGACGAATATTTGTTGGGGACAGCATTTGCACGACCACTCATTGCGAAAAAACTTGTTGAAATCGCAGAGGCGGAAGGGGCTGAAGCTATCGCCCACGGTTGTACGGGCAAGGGCAACGACCAGGTTCGTTTTGAGACAAGTATTATGGCCTTGAACCCAAACCTAAAGGTGATCGCTCCGTGGAGAGAATGGAGTCTGAAGTCCCGTGAGGACTGCATTGACTATGCCAAGGCCCATCATATTCCCATTCCAGTGACCAAAAAAGACATATATTCCAGGGACGAAAACCTGTGGCATTTGAGCCATGAAGGCGGCATTCTGGAGGACACTTGGAACGAGCATGAGGCGAGCATGTATAAGCTCACAGTTCCAGCTGACCAGGCACCAGAAACCCCCGAAGTGATCAGCATTTCCTTTGAAGCAGGGACGCCTATTGCAATAAATGGGACTAGCCTGTCTCCTTTGGAACTGGTCCTCAAACTCAATGACCTGGCAGGTAAACACGGTGTAGGGGTTATTGACATCGTGGAAAATCGTCTGGTGGGTATGAAGTCCAGGGGGGTCTATGAAACTCCTGGTGGGACCGTGCTTTATGCAGCCCACAAGGCCCTTGAAAAGCTGGTCCTTGACCGGTCGACCCTGAGTTTTAAAAAGACCCTAGCCCACAAGTATGCCGAACTGGTTTACGATGGCCTGTGGTTTTCCCCCTTAAGGGAGGCCATGGATGCCTTTGTCGACCAGACCCAGTCCCAGGTAACCGGTGTGGTGAAAATGAAGTTGTTCAAGGGGTCTTGTAGCCTTGTGGGAAGCCAGTCTCCCTATAGTCTTTTCGACGAAGCCTTTGTTACTTTTGGAGAGGACGAGGTCTACAACCAGTACCATGCTGAAGGATTTATCCAGTTGTTTGGCCTCCCACTGAAAATCAGAGCCCTCCACCAGCAAGAAAGAGAGGCAAAGATGAACAAGAAGGGAATAGCCATATGAAGGCCTGGGGTGGAAGGTTTACAGCAAACACAGCAGCCATAATGGAGGCCTTTAACAACTCCATTTCCTTTGACTGGGAGTTGTACGCCCAAGACATTCAAGGGTCAAAAGTCCACGCGACCATGCTTGGCAAAATCGGTGTTCTAACAGAAGTAGAAGTGGACCAGCTCCACCAGGCCCTTGACGACCTCCTTGTTTCTTTCCAGGAGGGGAACCTTCATCTGACCCAGGACCATGAGGATATTCATATGAACATCGAAGCCCTTTTGGTTCAAAAACTGGGGCCGCTGGGGAAGAAACTCCACACAGCTAGGAGCAGAAATGACCAGGTGGCATATGATTTTAAGTCCTATGTGAAGAATCAGGTCGAGGGCCATCTCAACCAACTGGAGGGCTTCCTAAAAGTGATCATCAGGGTCAGTGAAGTCCACATGGACTATATCCTTCCCGGGGTGACCCACTTGCAACCGGCCCAACCGGTCCGTCTGAGTTTCCACCTCATGGCCTATGGCCAAATGGTCAAGCGGGATATGGAGAGAATGGCAGATCTCCTTAAACGGATGGATGAATGTCCCTTGGGAGCAGGGGCCCTGGCCGGGACCAGCTACCCGACGGACCGCTGGTACACAGCACAGGCCTTAGGGTATGCCCAGCCGACAGCCAATGCCATGGACAGTGTAAGTGACCGAGACTTTGCCATTGAGTACTTGTCGGTCGCTTCCATGATTTTTATGCACTTGTCCCGGTTGGCAGAGGAGGTCATCCTTTGGTCCAGTGGACCCTATGGTTTTATGGAACTGGATGACCGCTATGCAACAGGGTCTAGCATTATGCCCCAGAAGAAAAACCCCGACGCTGCAGAACTCATCCGAGGCAAGACGGGGACGGTTTACGGTAGACTCATGGGTTTCCTATCCATGATGAAGGCCCTGCCCATGGCCTATAACAAGGACATGCAGGAGGACAAGGTCCCCGTATTTCAAACGGCCAAGGACCTGACCCTATCCATCAAGATTTTTTCTGCCATGCTAGAAACGGCCACCTTTAACAAGGAAAACATGGCCAGGGCTGCAATCTATGGTTACATCAATGCCACAGACGCAGCTGACTATTTGGTAGAAAAAGGGCTGCCCTTCCGTGACGCCCACAAGGTAGTGGGTCAACTGGTTCAACTGGCCATCCAAACAAGACGGGGACTCACAGACCTGACCCTGGAAGAGTACCAGCTCCATTGCATGCTCTTCCAGGCTGACGTCTTTCAAAGACTTGACCTGGAAACCTGTATAGAAGCAAAACAATCCTACGGTTCAACAGCAAGAAAACAAGTGACCCACTCCATAACCATCATGAAGGAGTGGTTAAAAAGTAGGAGGAAAGAATGAAAAAAGGAAAGCTGATTTTGGCAGACGGTACAACTTATGAGGGACGTCTCATCGGCAATACCACGGCCCTGTCTGGGGAAGTGGTCTTTAACACCAGCATGACAGGTTACCAGGAAATACTAACGGACCCCTCCTATTATGGACAGATCGTGGTCATGACCTATCCATTGATCGGTAACTATGGTGTCCATCCTGACGATAACCAGTCGCCTAAGTCCACGGTAAGGGGCTTTATTGTCCGGGAGGCCCATGACGACCACGACCACTGGCGGAGTGTACAGAGTCTAGATCAATTTCTTGACCAACAAGGCATAGTGGCCATCGATGGCATTGACACCCGGGCAGTGACCAAAAAGATCCGGGAACAAGGCATGATGGCAGGGCGCATCGTCCCGGAGGACTATCCGACAGCAGCTGTAATTGACCACCTCAAGGGCTTTCAGCTCACGGGGGCAGTTGAAGCTGTGACCACCAATGAGGTTTATAGCCTAAGACCTGATACCCCATGTGGCAAGCATGTGGTGGTCATGGATTTTGGCATAAAGGAAAACATACTTCGGTCCCTCCTGGCCCAGGGCTTTGACCTAACGGTGGTTCCAGCCCAGACCAGTGCAAGGGACATCAAAGGGCTAAACCCAGACGGGATCTTTTTGTCCAATGGACCTGGAGATCCCATGGAGCTAGCCGGCGTTGTGGACACCGTGTCCCAGCTCATGGGCTACCGACCCATTTTCGGTATTTGCTTAGGCCACCAGCTGCTGGCCCTTGCTTATGGGGGCAAGACTGAAAAACTCCCCTATGGTCACCGGGGAGGCAACCACCCCGTGAAAGACTATGCAAGGGACAAGGTCTTCATTACCTCACAAAATCACGGGTATGTAGTGGTTGAAACCTCCCTTGATCCAAGCAAGGTGCAGGTGACCCATAGAAATGTCAACGATGGTTCCATTGAAGGCCTGGCCCACAAGGACTATCCAATCTTCAGTGTCCAGTACCACCCAGAGGCGTCGCCGGGTCCCAAGGACTCCGCCTACCTATTTGAACAGTTTCACCAACTACTAATGGATTAACTGGCTCCTGAGAGGGTCAAATCGCAGTGGGAAGAGCCCCACTGCGTGACGTTGTGAACAATGCCACGGGCACGCACGAAAGGGGAATTCCTATGAAAACTTATAAAAAAATACTTGTGATTGGATCGGGTCCAATCATTATCGGACAAGGGGCAGAGTTTGACTACTCCGGTACCCAAGCCTGCAATGTCCTTAAAGAAGAGGGGATTGAGACCGTCTTGGTCAACAGCAATCCAGCAACCATCATGACAGACCAAACCGTAGCAGACAAGGTCTATATGGAGCCTCTTACAACAGCCTTCCTAACAAAAATTATTGAAAAGGAACGGCCAGACGCCCTCATACCGGGTATGGGTGGCCAGACGGCCTTGAACCTGGCCATGTCCCTCTGGAAAGAAGGGGTCCTGGACCAGTTTGATGTGGAGGTTTTGGGAACCAGTCTAGAAGCCATAGAAGAGGCAGAAGATCGGGACCTGTTTAAGAGTGCCATGGAGCGCATCCAGCAACCGGTCATGGAAAGCCGGACCGCCTCCTCTGTGGAAGAAGCCGTGGCCATTGGCCTGGAAATTGGCCTTCCTGTTGTTGTTCGCCCGGCCTTTACCCTGGGTGGAACCGGCGGTGGCATCGTCGAAACAGTGGAAGAACTAAAGGATATCGCTGAAAAAGGGATAGAGTTTTCCATTGCTGACCAAGTGTTAATTGAAAAATCCATTAAGGGCTGGAAAGAAATCGAATACGAAATGATGCGGGACGCAAAGGGCACAACTATTGCCGTATGTAACATGGAGAACATTGACCCCGTAGGCATTCACACAGGGGACAGCATTGTCGTAGCCCCCTCCCAGACCCTCAATGATCATGAATATCAGATGCTGAGAACAGCATCTATAGAAATCGTAGACGCCTTGCAAATTCAAGGGGGATGCAATGTCCAGCTGGCCCTAAACCCCTCAAGCAAGGAATACTACATTATTGAAGTGAACCCCAGGGTCAGCCGGTCCTCCTCCCTGGCGTCCAAAGCAACCGGCTATCCCATAGCCAAGGTTGCGACAAAGATCGCCCTGGGCTACCACTTGGACCAAATCGAAAATGATATCACAGGAAAGACCAAGGCTTGCTTTGAACCGGCCCTGGACTACTGTGTGGTCAAAATCCCCAAGTGGCCCTTCGACAAGTTCAAGGAAGCCAATGCCAGCCTGGGAACCATGATGATGGCAACTGGGGAAGTCATGGCCATTGGCAATACCTTTGAATCCGCCCTCCTAAAGGCCATCCGTTCCTGCGAAGACGGCCGTGAGAGCCTCCGCTGGGACTATGCGGCTAAGATGACCCTGGACCACTTGTTCATCCAATTGGACAAGGCGGACCACCAACGGATTTTCTATCTGGCTGAACTCATGAGACGCCAGGTTGGCATCCCTAAGTTGCAGGCCCTGACGGGGATTGAGTGGTACTTTCTCAACAAGATCAAGGGCATCCTCCTCTTAGAAGCGACCATCAAGGACCGGATGTTGGACTTTGTTGAACCGTCCACCATGGCCCTACTCAAGCAAAAGGGCTTTTCAGACCAAACAATTGCCTCCCTCCTCCTGGGGGTCAAGGCCAGTGACGTCCGCCAATGTCGATTATCCCACGGCATTCAACCCGCCTACAAGATGGTGGATACTTGCGGTGCAGAGTTCGAGGCCCAGTCTCCCTACTACTACTCCACCTACGACCAAGAGGACGAAGTGGTCCAGTTGGAAGGGGACAAAGTCGTTGTTATTGGCTCAGGGCCCATCCGAATTGGCCAGGGGGTCGAGTTTGACTACTGCTCCGTCCACGGTGTAAAGGCCTTAAAAGATGCGGGTTACCGGGGCTTTATAATCAATAACAACCCCGAGACGGTTTCCACGGACTTTGACGTGTCTGACAGCCTCTTCTTTGAGCCGATCACGGCAGAAGACGTTCTCAATGTAGTGGACAGGATCGGTGCCAAGGGCGTCATTTTACAGTTTGGTGGTCAAACCGCTGTTAAACTGGCCAAGGCCATGGAGGAAAATGGTGTGACCATTTTAGGTACATCATTTGACGCTATCGACCAGACCGAGGACAGGGACCGATTTATCCAGGGTATGGATGACCTGGGCCTGCCCTATCCCAAGGGAAGGGCCATTCGGTCATTGGAAGAAGGCCTAGTGGCAGCAGGGGATTTGGGCTACCCCTTGATGGTTCGTCCCTCCTATGTCATTGGAGGCCTGGGTATGGAAATTGTTCATGAAGTGGGCGAACTGACCAAGTATATCCAAAATGCCCTTGAGGAAGACCAGGACCAGACCATTTTGATAGACCAATACCTGTATGGCACTGAGGTGGAGGTGGACGCTGTTTCTGACGGGGAGGATGTACTCATCCCGGGGATCATGGAACACCTAGAAGCAGCAGGTGTCCATTCGGGTGACTCCATATCCATTTATCCACCGGTGCACTTGAGTCAGGACCAAAAGGACCAAATCTACCAAATCACTCGGGCTGTAGCCAAGGGCTTTGGTTTGGTGGGGGTACTCAACATTCAGTTTGTCATCCAAGAGGGCAAGCTCTTCGTTTTGGAAGTGAATCCCCGGGCCTCACGAACGGTGCCCTTTATTAGTAAGGTGACTGACTTGCCGGTCATCGCCATTGCAACGGAAGTCATGCTGGGTAAAACCCTTTCTGAGTTACCATATGGGTGTGGTTTACACCCTGAACCGAGCTTCTATGCTGTAAAACACCCGGTGTTTTCCATGGAGAAGATCCTGGAAGCAGAGGTGGCTCTGGGTCCTGAAATGAAGTCCACCGGGGAAATATTGAGTATGGACCTAAGCCTGGACCATGCCCTCTATAAGGGGTTCACGGCCAGTTTGGGAAGACCGCTGGTGGGCAAAACTTTACTGGTTTCATTGCCTGATGCCAGTAAAGAGGACTTCGGGGCTGAGGCCTTGGCACTTTCGGCTACAGGCTACAAGTTGATGGCGACACCTGGCACCTACGCGGCCCTCCACAAGCATGGGGTCCATCCTGACCATATGATCATGGTTCAAAGAACCTATGAGGGGATCAACGAGGCCTTAAAGTCCCCAGACCTGGCCATGGTCTTCACGGTTCCCACCAAGGGGAAGGTGACAGATACCTTGGGTTTCCAGCTGAGACGAATGGCTTTTGAAAGAAAAGTCCCTTGCCTTACTTCAATGGACACCATTAGGGCTTTGTCAGGCCTGCTTGCCAAGGATTTAAAGCAGGAAAATATGAGTGTCTATGCCCTGGATGAGAAAAGTAGTTTGACGTCCAATTAAATTTCCGATACAATGTCTCCATGGATAGTGGGACATTAATGGGAGGATAAGATGGACGTGAGCAATCGGGCATTTCAAATGCTCAGAGAGATAAAATCAGTGGTTTTCTCCACGGTAAAGGACGGCATGCCACAAAGTCGAATTGTGGACGTTATGGGTGCGGACGACCAGGGGATCTATTTTATGACCTGTACCATAAAGCCCTTCCACAGGCAGTTGAAGACCAGTGGTCACGTGGCTGTGACGGGTATGACCAAAGACTACGTTCAAGTGCGCATCAATGGAAAAGTGAGAGCCCTTGATGGGGAGGCCCTGGACCGAATATTTAGGGACAACCCTGCCTTGGGTGAGCTCTTTCCCCAGGGGGGCATAGGTGAGTCCATGGCGGCTTATCATGTCCATGAGGGGGTGGGTGAAATCTTTGACCTATCGGGTAAGGTTGTGAAAATGAAGCGGGAACGATTTGCATTTGGCGGTAGCCTTGTGGGGCCTGCTGGTTGTACAATCACCCCTGCATGTGTCGCCTGTGGTGCCTGCCAAAAAGTTTGTCCCTTCGAGGCTATTGTGGAGGGAAATCCCTATTCGATCGTAGCTGAAAAGTGTGATGAATGTGGCAACTGTGTTTTTGCCTGTCCAGTGGATGCCATTGAATTGCCAAGTGGGATGTAAAAAAATCAGAAGTCCATAAGCCTTGCAGTGAGCGGGATATAGCATTATGGACTTGAAAAGTATATAAAAAAGTCTTGCATGGGTTTGCCGCCTGTGCTAGGATAAATTCAACTTCATAAGCGCACCAAATTATCAAGAGTCAGGGGAGAGAGTTAGCTCAATGATCCTGCGCCAACCTGTTGTTTCAATAAGGTGGTCCTGCTAACATCGATGAGTAAGCTGACGCAGTTCTTTACCTTCTTGTCGATGACAAGAAGGTTTTTTTATTGGGAGGAATCATGATCTCACTTAAGGGAGTTTCAAAAACATTTACTAGCAATGGGGTCCAAGTACAGGCCATCGGCCATGTGGACTTGCAGGTTCAAAAGAATGAGATATTTGGGATTGTTGGACTGAGTGGTGCCGGTAAATCCACCTTGGTCCGCCTGATCAATCGACTGGAGGTACCCGACAGGGGCAAGGTCCTTGTCGAGGGTCTAGATTTGTCCACACTGTCTAGCAAAGATCTTCAAGGCTTTCGTAGGAAGGTGGGGATGATCTTTCAGCACTTTCAATTACTAACGTCAAGGACTGTTCATGGCAATGTTGCCCTTCCCCTGGAACTGGCAGGTTGGTCAAAGACCGCAATTGATGACCGGGTTAAGGTGGTGTTAGACTTGGTTGGCTTGTCTGAAAAGGTAAACCAGTATACATCCCAGCTCAGTGGAGGGCAAAAACAGCGGGTGGCCATTGCCAGGGCCATAGCCACTTCGCCAGATATACTTCTTTGCGACGAGGCAACCAGTGCCCTTGATCCGGAAACCACAGACTCCATCTTGCAGCTCATCCGTGACCTGAAAGAAAAACTGGCTATGACAGTGGTTTTGATTACCCACGAAATGGACGTGGTTAGGGAAATTTGTGACCGAGTTGCTATTATGGAGGACGGTCATGTGGTGGAAGAAGGTCCAGTGGATCAAGTTTTCAGCCAACCCAAATCGAAAACGGGACGGTCCTTCTTGGGAAAGAGACCTGGTAGTCTTGGTATCAGCCCCAAAGGGCTAGAGGGGAGGGGCATAAGTGCTTGAACTATTGGAACTACTGATTAAACCAACCCAGCAAACCCTATACATGACGCTGACTTCCAGCGTCTTGGCGGTCCTACTGGGCCTACCACTGGGGATTGCCTTAGTTGTTACAGGTCCGGACGGCCTCCGTCCAGCCTTGCAGTTCAACAAGGTGGTCAATGTGGTGGTCAACACCATGCGGTCGATCCCATTTATCATCCTCATGATCCTCTTATTTCCCCTTTCCAGGTGGATTGTAGGAACGACCATTGGAACAACCGCTTCGATCATTCCCTTGTCCATAGCAGCAGCCCCCTTTGTGGGCCGTCTGGTGGAGAGTTCCTTGTTGGAAGTAGATCGCAAGCTTATCGAAGCAGTGTCGTCCATGGGTGCCAGCCCCTGGCACATTGTTGTAAAAGTACTGATACCTGAAGCCTTGCCCAGCCTGGTGCTGGCCCTAACGGTGACAGTGATCAATATAATTGGCTATTCTGCCATGGCAGGAGCAATTGGCGGTGGAGGTCTGGGTGATTTGGCCATTCGCTTCGGATTTCATCGCTTTCAAACAGATGTGCTGATCGCTTCGGTGGTCACCATTATTGTACTGGTACAAGCCGTACAAACCGCTGGGAACGCCCTGGCGGCGTATTGCAGCAAAAACAGATAACCTAGGTGAATTGAGACGCGTCTCCTCGTAACAGCAAACAAAGGAATGTGAAAGTAAACATGTAGGAGGAGAATCATGAAAAAGAATGTACTATTTATAGTCGCAGTATTGGTGTTAGTCCTTGGAGCAGTTGGTTGCACTAAGGCAGAAGAAAATGTCCTTAAGGTTGGGGCGACTCCAGTTCCCCATGCTGAATTGCTGGAACTGGTGAAAGCAGATTTGAAGGACCAGGGAATCGTGCTGGAAGTTGTTGAGTTCACAGATTATGTGAAGCCCAACTTGTCCTTGAATGATGGTGAGATAGACGCAAACTTCTTCCAACATGTCCCCTACTTGGACAGCTTTGCAGGTGAGCGTGGTCTAGAATTGACTTCTGTGGGTACCGTTCATGTGGAGCCCCTGGGCCTTTATTCTGAGAAAATCTCAGCAGTTGAAGACTTAGCCCTAGGCGCTCAAATCGCTATCCCATCCGATAGCGTTAACGGTGGACGAGCCCTGCTATTGCTGGAGGCCAATGGGCTAATTCAGCTAAAGGAGAATGCGGGCCTGGAGGCTACGGAGAAAGACATTATTGCTAATCCGAAGAATCTTACCTTTACCCCCATTGAAGCAGCCCAGCTCCCCCGTGTCCTAGCAGATGTCGACGCCGCTGTGATTAACGGCAATTATGCCCTTGAAGCAGGCCTCGTTCCGACAGAAAATGCGCTACTACTGGAAGGTGGCCAGTCACCCTATGCCAATATTCTAGTAGTGAAGACCGGTGACGAGGAGCGGAAGGACATTGCAGCCCTTCTTGCAGCCCTTCAAACGGAAAAAGTAAGGGAGTATATACTTGAAACATACGGTGGTGGCGTTGTGCCAGCCTTCTAATTAACGCCAAGCGTGTATGTATAAATATCAGACCATCCAGACTGATCATAGTCAATCTGGATGGTCTTTTTACGTTCGGTACATACCGTTAATCTTGACATAGTCGTAGGTGAGGTCGCATCCCCAGGCTGTTGCAGAAAAAACACCGCCATTCAAGGTGATTTGGACTTGAACATGGGCCTGGCTTAAGACGTCTTTTGCATAAGCTTCATTAAAAGGAAGGGGGGCTCCCTTGTCCATGAGGGATAGGGTCCCAGCCTCAGAGTGGATGGACACTGAAATATCTTCGGAGCAATAGTCAGCTCCTGAATATCCCATGGCACATACGATACGGCCCCAATTGGCATCATTGCCGAAAAAAGCAGACTTAACTAAGGAAGAGCAAACAACGGATTTAGCGATTTTTCTTGCGTCCTCTTTGCTGGAGGCTCCTTCAAGGTTAACTTCTAACAGTTTAGTTGCCCCTTCACCATCGCTGGCAATCTGAATGGCCAAGTCCTTACAGACTTGATAAAGGGCAGCTTTGAACAAGAGGCCATGGGCGTCCGTCTGATCAACGGGAGGGGCCAGGGACTGGCCACTGGCCATGGCGATGACCATGTCATTGGTGGATGTATCTCCATCGACAGAGACCATATTAAAGGTGTCTTGGGTGACTTCCCCTAAATAGGCTTGCAAGCTTGCACCGTCGATGGAGGCGTCGGTCATGATAAAGCCAAGCATGGTTGCCATATTGGGATGGATCATGCCCGATCCCTTGGCAATTGCCGTTAGGGATACGGTTTGGCCTCCTATTTGATATTGGAGGGTGGCGGTTTTGTTACCGGTATCCGTTGTGAGTATTCCTTCGGACGCGTCAGTGAAGTCACCATTTTGTAAAGCAGCTACACATTGTGGAATTCCCTTTTGGAGGTTGTCCATGGGAAGGGGGAGACCTATGACACCAGTGGAAGAAACCAAGACCTTGTCAATGTCAATTTGTGCATGATTGGCGACCGTCTGTGCCATGTGCAGGGCGTCTAATTTGCCTTGATGGCCGGTGCAGGCATTGGCATTTCCACTATTAATAATAATTGCCTGGGCCATATGGTTGATCAAGTGTTTCTTTGACAGTGTTACTGGAGACGCGCATGACTTGTTCTTTGTAAAGACTCCAGCTGTAGGAACCGGTTGATCAGCCATGATTAGGACAAGGTCTTTCTTTTTTCTTCTTATGCCACAGTGGAGGCCACTGCTGGAGAATCCTTTTATGGGGATTGTGGTTCTTTCAACTTTCATTGCATACCTCTTTCAACTATTGGTTTAGGGTGGGAAAGATACGAGTTTCCCTTTTAGTAGTCTTGGAGCACATGGAACACCTTATGTCAGTCCACAGGTTTCCTTAAAACCAAAGTAAACATTCATATTTTGAACAGCTTGGCCTGCAGCCCCCTTGAGTAGGTTGTCTATTGCACTGATCACCATAAGGAGACCCGTTCGCTGGTCTTGGTAAACAAAAATGTGACACTCATTGGACCCTTGAACCTGTCGCAAACTGGGCGGCTTGTCCATCATTTGCACAAAGGGTTTTGATTGGTAAAAGTCTGTATACAAGGACTGGAGACTTCCTTTTTCAAAACGGGGTAGCCCATGGAGGTAAATCGTAACCTGAAGGCCCCTATATATGGGGAGAAGGCCCGGTGTGAACTGGACCTTGAATGCTTGCTTGCCCAAGTCCGATAGTTTTTCCTCAATCTCCGGTGTGTGGCGGTGGGACCCAATCCCATACGATTGAAAGTTCTCATAGATGTTCTGATAAGTGTTGGTAGGGGTGGGTTTCTTCCCGCCCCCTGAGATACCTGATTTCGCGTCAATAATGATGGTTTCGTCATTTAAGACACCTGCATGGGCCAAGGGGGCTAAGGCCAAGAGGCTGGCAGTTGGGTAACAACCTGGGCAGGCAATATGCTTACTCCTTTGTATATCGTCTAGAAAGAGCTCTGGGAGGCCGTAGGAGAATTGGTCTAACAAGTCCACTGCTGTGTGTGTTTGGCCATACCATTGCTCGTACGTAGAGCTGGATTGCATTCGGAAGTCTCCACTGAGGTCAATCACCAGGACATCCTGGGCATGTAACTGGGGAATCCATTCCATGGAGATGCCGTGGGGAAGGGCGGTGAAGACCAGGTCTGCTTGTTGAATATGATCCATGAGATCCTCAAGATTCAAAATGGTCTGGTACCATTGGGGGCTAGTCTGTAGGTGGTCAGAAATACAAGTACCGCTATGGCTCACTGAGAACAGACTGAGTTTGTTGATTTTGGGGTGTTTATGAAGTAAAGTGGCCAGCTCCAGGCCAGCGTTACCTGTTGCCCCAAGTAGAAAAGCGTGCATAGGTTCCTCCTCGTGTTTTGACTAAGTATACATATCGATGAATAATAAATCAACTATTTTCCGTTAAAACATTGCAAAGTAGTATGGTGATATGTATAATCATACAAAACAATGTAAGGAGATCCATATGAAACAGTCAGACAAAGTTCAATGTATAGCCGAAACCCTGCCCTATATACAGTCGTTCAGACATAAGCGATTCATCTTCAAGGTTGGTGGCCATATGCAAGTCTATCCCGGAGTTTTTAGTACTTTTCTAGAGGATCTTGTTCTCTTATCTGAAATGGGGATGCAGATCATCCTTGTCCATGGAGGAGGGAAGGAGATATCGAGTCGTCTAGAAGCCCTTGGTCTGGAAGCTAGGTTTGTTGAAGGTCAGCGGGTTACCTGTCCCGAGACCATGACAGAAGTAGAAATGGTTTTGACAGGGAAAGTGAACACTTCAATTGTTCAGGAACTCAACAAGTTGGGGGCTTCAGCAGTTGGCCTCAACGGGAAAGACGGGAAAATGATTGAAGCAAAGAAGCGGGTGGCCTCGTCCGTGAACGGGTCCGATTTGGGCTTGGTAGGGGAAGTGACACAAGTCAACACAGGGGTTCTTGACCAAATGATCAGAGGGGGATTTATTCCAGTTGTGTCCCCTGTAGCTTTTTCAAGGGAAGGTGAAACTCTGAATGTGAATGCTGATATGGTTGCTGCAGCCATAGCTAGAGCTACTCAGGCGGAAAAACTCATACTCATGTCAGATGTGGATGGCCTGTTTGATGATTTCAGTCAGAAGGATAGCCTGATCACCAAGGCATCCTTAGAGGAGATTCGCCAGATGGTGGACCATAAGCGTGTAACAGCAGGCATGCTACCAAAGCTTCAAGGGATCATTGAGTCCCTTGAAAGTGGTGTGGCCAGTGTTCATATCATCAATGGCTTAGTCGAACATGCAGTCCTCTTGGAAGTTTTTACTCAAGAGGGCATTGGAACCATGATCACCAAGGAGGGATAGGGGATATGTACTTAATGGAGAATTACGGGGACAAGCCCCTGCACTTTCAAAAGGGATTTGGTAGTTGGCTATTTACAGAAGAGGGAGAAGGGTATCTAGACTTTGTTTCAGGTATTGCTGTCAATTCTCTGGGTCATTGCCATCCAAAGATTGTAGACATGATTACTAGTCAGGCAAAGCAGCTGTTACACACATCTAACCTATATGGGAATGCCCCCCAGGACCAGCTTGCAAAAAGGTTGGTTGAGTCATCAGGAATGTCAGCCGCATTTTTTTGTAACAGTGGTACTGAGGCCGTGGAAGCAGCCTTAAA